>JAJXUR010000022.1 GCA_021782715.1 bacterium | reverse complement strand
GATAGCCCGCGATGAGGAGATGTTCTCTGTCGGGCCGCCGGGAATCGAACCCGGTCTATACGAACCCGAATCGTACGTACTACCGGCATACTCCGGCCCGACACAGAACACCTCCCGACATGAAGACATGCTTGTGGTCAAGAATAATTTGCTCGTCGTCACTCGCAAATTTTCACGACCCTGCCTCGCGGTTTTTTCTGCTGACAAAACATCACCACCAGAGTACTTCCAATCTCTAATCGCTTCGCTTAAGAGATTTGGGTCGCGCTCCGGCTCGCACCAGCAAGCAAAAAGCGATCTGCTTCGCTTTTTGCTTGCTGGTGCGCTCCGCAAGAATCGAACTTGCGACCTTTCGCGTGTGAGGCGAACGCTCTAACCGACTGAGCTAGGAGCGCGAGAACTCATGCAGGATACCAAAAAATAAGCGGGGAGTACAGGACACTTTTCTCCCTCGATTGTCGGGACCGTACAGAATCCGGTCATGCGTCACTAAGCTCGCGGACTCGCTAAGTGCGCTCGACCCTGGCTCGGCAACGAGTCTCGCGGACTCGACTCGGCTTTGCGCCTCCGCCTTTCGAATCCTGTACGGCCCTACAAAACAATAGAAGCCAACGGCTCCCGCCGCAGGCTTCTTTGTTTTGTGGACCGTACAGGATTCGAACCTGCGACCCCCTCATTGCAAATGAGGTGCTCTACCAACTGAGCTAACGGCCCATATAAAGGATTCTACCGTGAGAGAGCTAAATTGACTAGATGCTCTAGAAAATCGGGGAGCGGCACGCCGACCGAGGCCAGCGACTTCGGCATGAGTGATTCCGGTGTGAGCCCGGGCAATGTATTGGTTTCGAGGTAATAGATACCCTTCGGTGTGACGATGAAATCGCTCCGCGAGTAGTGCCGCAGGCCGAGCGCGCGGTGCATCACGCGCGCGATGCGCTGTAGCTCCTCGGCGTCGACCCGTGAGAAGTTGCCGGGACACACTTCGCGCGACCGGCCCGAATATTTCGCGTCGTAGGAGAAGAAGGTGTCCTCGGGCGGGATGACCTCAATCGTCGGGAGCGTATAGAACGCTTCACCGCGAAGACCCTCGACGACACCGACCGTCGCCTCCCTCCCGCGGATATATTCCTCAACGAGCACACCCGGTGCGCCTGCTGTGAAGAGCTCAGTGATGGCAGCGAGCACTGGCGCATAGCCGCCCACGATAGAGACGCCGATCGAAGAGCCCCAGCCGACAGGCTTCACGACCACCGGCTGATGGAAGGTACGCGTGACCTCGATGGCAATCGCCTCGCTGTCCTCGGAACGCTCGACATGACGGAAGTTCGGCGTGAGCAGCCCCGCCTCTTGCGCGCGCACCTTCGCCATGAGCTTGTGCATAGCGAGATACGAGCCGAAGGAGTCGGTGCCGGCGTAGGGGACGCCGAAGCGCTCAAGCAGCTTCTGCACTTCCCCATCCTCGCCGTATTCGCCGTGGAGACCGATGAGGGCGACGTCTACCTGGCGCAGCGCGCGCTCAGGCGACGTCGCTCGGCCGCGGTCATGCCACTGCCCTTGTTTGTCTATATAAATGTCGCGCGCAGTGAAGCGTTCCTCGGGCAGGTTCACGAGGATAGCGGCGCCGGTCCGAAGCGAGACCTCATGCTCCCTTGATGGCCCGCCTCGCAGAACGCCTACTATGGTTTGCATGGACGTATTGTAGCAAAGAGCGGCAGGCTCTAAAAACGCCACCTGCTTTGTTGCGGGTCCCGTCTGGCTCCTACGCCGTACCGGCACGTACGTCTCCATCGCCAGACACCCCGCGTCGCGCAGCTGGCGCTTTTAATGCCTGTTTCATTTTCGCAACTCCCGCGAGCGCGCCGCTCGGTGTCGCGCGAGCGAAAAGCGGTGTGCTTCGCTGTTGGCGAGGACAGCGTCGGCCTCAGAGACGCCCGCGCGGCGCGCGCCGATGATCTCGCGCGGGCGGTGCCGCTCATCCTTCACCACCGCCATCACCGGGATGGCAACACCCGCCTCGGCAAGTACGCTCTCCGCCGCCTTCTTCTGCGCGGTGCCGCCGTCTATCACGAAAGCTTTCGGCAAGGGCCACTCGGGGTGCCCGAGCCGGCGCGAGAGGATCTCTTTCAATGACGCAATGTCGTCATTCTTCTGCACGCCGCGGATGTTGAATGTCCGATACTCTCGTTTGCTCGGCACGCCGCCTATGAGCACCGTCATCACGCCGATGGCATTGGTGCCCGAGAGATGCGCGGTGTCGTAGGCCTCGATCCGCATCAAGGTTCGACCTTGAGAATCCGAAGTTAAGGTCGAACCTTGGGACACGAGATTTTCATCCTTGATGAGCGAAACGTCCTGGATATGATCGAGCGCGAAGAGTTCGCGGCGTGCCTCTGCGGCGTCCTCGAAGCGTTCCTCCCGCGCGGCCTGCCGCATCTCCCGCTCGAGCAGGGTGCGGAGCTCCTTCCCGCGCCCCGACAGGAAGAGATTCACCCGGCGTATCGTGCGCCGATACTCCTTCGCATCAAAACCACGCGGATACTGCCCTATCTGCGTATTGAACTCTATCTTTGCTTTCTGGTGTTTACTCTTCGTCCCAATTGGCTTTTCTGTATCAAAAAACGGGAAGATGCGCCGGATGAGCCGCAAGCCTTCCTTTAGCTGCGCGCCCGAGGGGAACGGACCGTAGATCGCTCGAAGAGAGAAGTCAGACTTCTGGGAACTTGCATTGAAGTCTGACTTCAGACTTCGAGCCTTGAAGTCGACATCTTTCCCGCGCACCATGAGCACACGCGGGATCTCCTCCTCGGTAATGACCGCGTAGAGGAAGGTCTTGTCATCTTTCCCATCGACATTCGCGTGCGGCATATACTTCTTGATGAGCGCCGCTTCGCGCACGAGCGCCTCGAGTACCGTCGGCGTCGTCTCGTAGGCGATACGGTCGGCCTTCGTCACCATATCCACGATGCGCGGCCCGCGCGTCGCGATGAGGTCATCGTCAAAATAGCTCCGCACGCGGTCGCGGAGCGAGGTGGCCTTGCCAACATACAAGACGTTCCTTCCCTGCTTGAACAGGTATACGCCCGGCACGTCCGGCAAATCAGTCTTTTGTAGATCGCTTCTTTGCATGACGATGGAGCGCTTTGGCGAGATAGGCGCCCGTGTGAGAACCCTCGGTGTCGGCGACTTCCTCAGGCGTACCCTTCGCCACCACCTTGCCGCCGCCCGCGCCGCCCTCGGGGCCGAAGTCGATGAGGTGATCGGCGCTCTTGATCACGTCGAGGTTATGCTCGATGACCACGACCGTATTGCCGCGCACGACGAGCTCCTGCAATATCTCGATGAGCTTCTTCACGTCCTCGTAGTGGAGGCCGACGGTCGGCTCGTCGAGCAGGTAGATCGTCTTCATGGACATCGGGCGGTAGAGCTCGCTCGCAATCTTGACCCGCTGCGCCTCGCCGCCCGAGAGGGTCGTCGCGCTCTGCCCGAGCGTGAGGTATTCGAGCCCGGTCGAATTGAGTGAAGCAAGCCGTTCGGCGATGGCGGGGATATCGGCGAAGAATTTCTCCGCCTCTTCGACGGTCATCTGGAGCACGTCGTAGATATTCTTGCCGCGATACGTCACTTCGAGCGTCTCCTTCATGAAGCGCTTCCCCTCGCAGATGTCGCACGTCACGTACACCGTCGGGAGGAAGTGCATCTCCACTGCGATGGAGCCGTTGCCCTGGCAGGCCTCGCATCGGCCGCCGGAGACGTTAAAAGAGAACCGACCCGGCTTCCACCCTCTTGCACGCGCTTCGCCGGTGGCCGCGAAGAGATCGCGGATGTGCGTGAAGGCACCGGTGTAGGTCGCGGGATTGCTTCGCGGCGTGCGGCCGATGGGCGATTGATCAATCAAGACCGCGCGACCGACGTACTCGGTGCCAGTGAGCGAGCTCACATGCTCGAGCTTGGCCTCGCGCTTCGCGAAACGTGCGGCGATATTGCGATGCAAAATGTCGTAGAGGAAGGTGGACTTGCCGCTCCCAGAGACGCCCGTGATACAGACGAGCTTGCCGAGCGGGATGTCGACATTCTGATTCACGAGGTTATGGAGCGTGGCACCGCGCACCTTAATCGAGCCTTTCTCGCTCGTGCGCCTCGTCTCCGGCACCGCAACTTCTTTTTCCTGCCGCAGATAGGCGAGCGTTACCGAATTGCTCTCGTTCTTCTTCGCGGTGAGGAGGTCGTCGAGCCATCCGCTCACGACGACCGTACCGCCGTGGATGCCCGCGCCAGGACCGATGTCCACGAGATAGTCGGCCGAGTAGATCGTGTCCTCATCGTGCTCGACGACGATGATGGTATTACCGAGCTCCTTCAGCGTGAGGAGTGTCTTGATAAGGCGGTCATTATCACGCTGATGCAGGCCGATAGTCGGTTCGTCGAGCACGTAGAGCGCGCCCGTGAGCCCGCTGCCGAGCTGCGAAGCGAGACGGATGCGTTGCGCTTCTCCGCCCGAGAGCGTCGCGGCCGAGCGGTTGAGCGTGAGGTAATCGAGGCCGACGTTCAGCATGAAGGTGAGGCGGCTGTCTATCTCTTTCAATATCGGCGCGGCGATATCCTCCTTCATCTCCGACAGCTCGATGGTATCGACGAAATCTTTCGCCTCACGTATCGACATGTTCGTGAAGTCCACGATATTCACGCCGAGCGGCGATTCGGGAAAGTCAGACTTTTTTGAATTCTTAAAGTCTGACTTTTCCGAATCGCTTTTCAGAAATACGCGCAATGCTTCGGGGCGAAGTCGCTTCCCTTCGCAGACCGGACAGAGTTCCTCTGAGAACAGCGTCGCGGTACCGAGACCGTTGCAGGATGGGCACGCACCATACGGCGAATTGAAGGAGAAGAGGCGCGGCTCTACCTCCGGGAAGGAGGCGCCGTCCTCCGGGCAGATGAACTTGGAGGAGAGCGTCTCGACCGTACCGTCGGCGTGCGCGATCTTCACCAGACCGTCGGCCTGCTTGAGAGCGAGCTCGAGCGCCTCCGAGAGCCGTTCGCGCGCACTCTGTGTCGACCGCGCGAATTCAGAAACGAATATCGAGTCCACGAGAGCGTCGATGCTGTGCTGCTTGTTGCGATCGAGGACAATCTTCTCGCGCAGTGAGTATTGCTTGCCGTCGATGACGACTTTCTCGTACCCTTTGGCGAGCAGATCGTAGAGCAGCTGGTAGTACTCGCCCTTGCGCCCGACGACGACTGGCGCATAAATCGTAACCGCCGTTTTGTCGACGGCGACGCCCATAACCTGTTCTCCTGAAGTCTGACTTCCCGTGCGCCGCTTCGCTTCCACGCGATTGAACACCATCTTGATCATCTCTTCCTTCGAGAGGCGGACGATGGGCACATCATGATGGATGCAGTACGGCTGCCCCGCGCGCGCATAGAGGACGCGGAGGTAATCATAAATCTCGGTGACCGTCGCCACGGTCGAGCGCGGATTGTTTGAGCGGCTCTTCTGATCTATGGAAATGGCCGGCGAGAGGCCGGTGATCTCGTCGACATCCGGCTTCGCCATCTGGTTGAGGAATTGTCGCGCGTACGCGGAGAGCGATTCGACGTAGCGGCGCTGCCCCTCGGCGAAGATAGTATCGAAAGCGAGCGAAGACTTTCCTGAACCGGAGAGGCCGGTGATGACCGTCATCGCGCCGCGCGGCATGTCGACTGAGATGTCCTTCAGGTTGTGGGTACGCGCACCTTTCACCGAGAGCCAATCGCTCCCGTGCCGGTGGGCATGTTCCTCTTTGGATGTTTTTTTCATGCGTAAATCCTGCCCGTGGCGGGGCAGGTACAGTCGCATTGTAGCACAGAATCACCCTTTCTCCAGCAGCACAAAATCACCCTTACGAATCGGAAAGGTGATTTGTTCTCAGTCTCTAGAATTCTTGGAAGGTCGGCACCACATTCACGGTTGCCGTGGCGGTTGCCGCCCCGCTGTTGCAGGAGACGGTGTAGGTGGACTGGGAGGTGACGGTGACGGTCCGGGAGCCGCTCGTGCCTGAGGCGGAGAGGCTGGGGCCGGAGACGGAGCAGCTCGTGGTATCCGTGGAGCTCCAGGTGACGGTCGTGGTCTTCCCCGACTGTACGCGGATCGGACTGGCTGAGATGGTGGCGGTCGGAGTGAGGACGGTGCAGTTCTGATATTGATAGCTGCCGGAGAGGGTGCCGTTGGTGCAGAGGCGGTTCTCCGACGCGGGACAAGCCGCTGGAGAGACGACTGAAGGCGTCGAGAATGCGAGAACAGAGACACCGCTTGCGATGGTGTTGCCCCACGGGGTGGTGCAATTGGCCGGTGCCGCGCAGGAGTTCGAGTTCACGTACCAAGTACCGTTAGAACAGGTGTAGCTGCAGGAGCCGGTGTATCCAGAGGAGCAGGAGCCGGAGGAACTTCCAGA
>JAJXUR010000021.1 GCA_021782715.1 bacterium | reverse complement strand
TATGGTGTGGCTGGGACGGGTACGGGTCTTGCTGCTTCGCTTGCGTGGGGCAGTGCGGCGAGTGCGGCGAAATACGGCACGTATGGCGGCGTCGCATACCTCTTGCCTGGCGCTGTGAACGGCCTCGTATCCGGGAGCTATGCGATGGCGTCAGCGAAGGGAACGTGCACCCGTGATTTCTGGGAAGATGTCTCTCGGACGGACCAGGACTTCAAGGGTACGCATGTCGTTGTCGTATATGCCGGTAAGTCGGGGAACTCAGTACCTCCGGCACTGGAACAGTCGGCAGTCGCACCGACACCGGTGAAGTAATAGGGAAGTGTTATAACTTCGAACCGTGCAGGTATTGGTCTTCGGACGAATACTGCGCGGTTCTTTTATTTCCCTCCATCTGTTACCGTGAAGCATATGAGCGCAATCACTTTCACGATAGAGAGGCGCGCGCCCCGCAGCGGGGCGCGCGCAGGTACCATCACGACGCCCCACGGCGTCATCCATACGCCGGCCTTCACGCCGGTCGGCACGAAGGCGAATGTAAAAGGCATTCTCCCGGATCAGCTGGTGGCACTTGGCGCCGAAGTCGTCCTTGCGAATACCTACCATCTCTATCTCCAACCGGGTGCCGATATTGTGAAGAAGGCCGGCGGACTCGCCGAGTTCATGAACTGGCAGGGACCCTCCTCGTCGGAGACGTCGAGTCGAGTCGGGCCGACGATTACCGACTCGGGAGGCTTCCAGGTCTTCTCGCTCGGCGCGGCTTTCGGTAAGACTATCTCCAAATTTGTTGGGGATGTTAAACATTCCCAAAAAGAAAAGGATTTGGGGATGTTTAACATCCCCAACCGGGACGTGCCGACAATCTATGATACCGATGTCGCGAGCCAGCATGGCCAGCTCGCTATCATCGACGACGAAGGCGTCACGTTCACTTCGCATCTCGACGGTTCGCTCCACCGCTTCACGCCCGAGCGTTCGGTCGAAATACAGCACGATCTCGGTGCGGACATCTTCTTCGCTTTCGACGAATGCACGTCACCGACCGAGCCCTATGAGTATCAGAGGGAAGCGATGGAGCGCACACATCGGTGGGCCGAGCGCAGTCTCAAGGCACATCGGCAGAACATCGACGCCAATAAGAAACAGGCTCTTTTCGGTATCGTGCAGGGCGGCCGGCATGAAGACCTGCGCCGTGAGTCGGCGAAAGAGATCTCGAGTATGGGCTTCGACGGCATCGGCATCGGTGGCTCTTTCTCGAAAGAGGACATGCGAAGTGCGCTCGCGGCCGCAGTGAGTGAATTGCCGGAGGAGCTTCCGCGGCATTTCCTTGGCATCGGCGAGCCGGGTGATATCTTGGAGGGTATCGCGAACGGCATGGATACGTTCGACTGCGTTGCGGCTACTCGCATCGGCCGTCACGGTTCTATCTATACGCCGCATGGCATCATCCACTTACGCAATGGCCAGTACCGTGACGACTTCACCCCGCTCAGTTCTCTCGCACTAGGGAAGTCAGACTTCCCTAGTAAGGGATTCACTGTGGCGTATGTGTCGCACCTTGTGCGAGCCAGGGAGATGACGGGCTCTATCATCTGTTCGATGCATAACATCGGCTTCATCCTCGACCTCGTCAAAGGCGCGCGCCAGGCTATCCTTGATGGCCGCTTCGACGAGTATCGCACCGACTTCGTCGCAAGTTATTACAAAAAGTAACAAGGCAGACCAAGAGGTCTGCCTTGAGGGATGCGGCTGGCGCGCTATTTGGCGATATACGTGGCGATCGAACCAAGGAAGAATGCAACGGAACAGATGAATCCGGTCTTGGATGGTGTCGGTTTACGGTAGATATTGATGGCCTGCGAGAGAACACCCGTAATGATCATCGCCAAGAGGAGGGTCACGGAAAAGCCCGTTGTAGGCCAAAGGTCGAAATATCCGTCCATCAGGAATTCCCTCAAAAAGGTGACAAAATTGTCTGCTACCGAAGCTACATTCTTTATGATACATTGTCAAGATATGGCTAATTTCAGGCTTCACACCCCTTATCCGCCGGCCGGCGATCAGCCACAGGCGATACAGGAACTCGAGGAAGGACTCGAGAAAGGTCTCATGCACCAGACGCTCTTTGGCGTGACCGGTTCCGGCAAGACCTTCACGGTAGCGAATGTCATCGCCCAGCACGACAAGCCGACCCTGGTTCTCGCGCACAATAAGACGCTCGCGGCGCAGCTCGCGCAGGAATATCGCGAATTCTTCCCCGAGAACGCGGTGCATTATTTCGTCTCGTACTACGACTACTACCAGCCAGAGGCGTACATCGCGCATTCGGATACCTACATCGAGAAGGAGGCGATGATCAATGCCGAGATCGACCGCCTGCGTCATGCAGCCACCCAGGCGCTCCTTACGCGCAAAGACGTCATCATCGTCGCGTCGGTCTCGGCCATTTACGGTCTCGGTTCGCCGGAGCAGTACGAGAAGGTGCATGTGAAAATCGAGCAGGGCAGTGCGGAAGATCGTGCCGCGCTCATCCGCAAGCTCGTCGGCATCTACTTCGAGCGTACGAATGCCGACCTCAACCCCGGGCAGTTGCGCGCCATCGGCAACTCGCTCGAGTTCATGCCGGTGAACGAGCGTGTCATCTACCGTATCGGCTTCGAAGAAGAGGTCATCGCGCGCATCGATCAACTCGATCCGGTCTCGCGCGCCCTCATCGCGCAACCAGCATCGATATTCGTTTTCCCGGCGAAGCACTTCGTGACGAGCGCGGAGGAGCGCGACCGCGCCATCGCCGATATTAAACTCGAGCTCGACGAGCAGCTCGCCAAGTTTAAGCGCGAAGCGAAGCCGCTCGAAGCCGAGCGCTTGAAGCGCCGCACGCTCCACGACCTCGCCCTCATCCGCGAGCTCGGCTACACGAGCGGCATCGAGAATTATTCGCGGCACTTCGACGGACGCAAAGCGGGCGAGCCGCCTTTTACGCTCCTTTCCTACTTCCCGCACAAGAAAGACGGCTCGCCCGACTTCCTAACCGTCATCGACGAGTCGCACGTGACCGTCTCGCAGATAGGCGGCATGTATGCGGGCGACAAGTCGCGCAAGGACAATCTCGTCGAGTACGGATTCCGTTTGCCGAGCGCGCGCGACAACCGCCCGCTTCGCTTCGAGGAATTCGAGGAGCGTACCGGGCAAGTCATCTACACGACCGCGACGCCGGGGAATTACGAACGCGAGCACTCCGAGCAGATCGTCGAACAGATCATCCGTCCGACCGGCCTCATCGATCCGGAGCTCACGGTTCGTGGTGTCGTCGAAACGGAAGGGTACAAAGGCCAGATTGCCGATTTCATACATGAAGCAGGCATCGTCATCAAGCGTGGCGGTCGCGCTCTTGCAACGACGCTCACCAAGCAGATGGCCGAAGACCTCGCGTTATTCCTGCGCGAGAAGGGCATCAAGGCCGAATACCTTCACTCCGACGTGAAGACGATTGACCGCATCGACATTCTCACCAAATTCCGCAAAGGAGGCTTCGACATCCTCGTCGGCGTGAACCTGCTCCGCGAGGGTCTCGACTTGCCGGAAGTGGAGCTTGTCGGCATCCTCGACGCCGACAAGGAGGGTTTCCTTCGCTCGGAGACATCGCTCATTCAGACCATCGGCCGCGCGGCTCGAAACGTCCTCGGCCGCGTCATCCTCTATGCCGATGTCATGACCGGCTCCCTGGAGAAAGCCATCAGTGAGACGAACCGCCGCCGCGCACTCCAGCTCGCCTACAACGAGGAGCACGGCATCACCCCCATGACCATCAAGAAGGAGATCCGCGATATAGCCGAGAGCATGCGCTCTGAGCACCAGAAGACCATCGACGAACTCCTCGTGCTCGACACGCTTGCGTACGAGGACGACCCGAAGGCATTCATCAAGCGCAAGAGGGAAGAGATGGCGGCTGCGGTGGAGGAACTCGACTTCGAGACCGCTGCGCTTATTCGTGATGAGCTTTATAAGCTCGAGGGCAACGGCCCGAAAAAGAAGCCGCGTGCGCGCAAAGCGCTCAGCGGCTCGTAAGGATTCCGTCCAGCGGCGATTCCAGGTTATCAACATCGACGAAAAGTTTCCGAAGGGAACGGGTATCGGGGAGGTATACTGCGAGCAGTAACTGCCATTACATATACTGCACGCTATGGATCCTCAAAACGACACTAAAGGAAATGCCCCCGCCATGTATCTCGCCGCGGCTGTCGGCCTGCTCCTCGCCGGCGCGGTTATCGGCGGATTCGTTGACCCGTACCTCCCCGCCTCAATCAGCAATGCCAAGAAAGGCTATCAGACCGGCTTCGACGCCGCGAAGACGCTTGTCCTGAACAGCAGTGTCGGGAATTTCTTCAAGACGCCTGACGACGTCCGCGCGCTCTCAGGTACGATCATGGCTATCGACCAGGACCACATCACCTTTCGTCTCGATACAGGAAATCCTTTTGATGATCCGACGCTCGCTGTGCGCACTGCCATAAGCAATGCTTCGACATCAGTAACGATCCTTACATTCACAAGCCAGCCAAAAGCAAGTACCAGCACGGCGGCGTTCCTGGTGCCGGTTGCTTCAGCTACCACGACTCCGGCAAGCATGTCGAGCCTGCGTGTCGGCGATTCGATAAGAGTCATCGCTTCAGAAAATATAAAGGCCTTGAGAGAATTTCCGGTAAGCGAGATACAGATCATGCAAAAGTAGACTCCTAATGTCTATGTTCAAAGATTTCTCGTATACAAACATATTGAAAGCAGCTCTGCTAGTGCTGTTCATGATTTCGTCGCTCGTCATGGGTGGCACGAGGGTGGAAGCAGCATCGTCATCATGGTCGTATTATGGTTCTGGCCTCGGGGACGGGGTAAATTTCACCGCAAGCACCAATAGTAATACGTACGCTCCAGGAGCAACGATCAGCGTCTCACTCAGCGCAGCCTATTTCCCTCCAGCAGGGTATTACGGATCAGATTGGCCGTGTGATTACAGTGGGAATTCTTACGGGCCTCGGCCGTACTCAATCTACTGTCCGTATACTCAAAATGGCACCTCCGGTTACGCTACTCCGCAAGTCGGAGTAGCGGCAAATCTCCAGAGTCAGGCGCAAATCGGCCTCGGGAATTGCGTCCATTACGATCTCGCTTCTTGCAGCGGGACCTTCATCGCGCCAACGACGCCCGGCACATACGCCATCTCGCTTGGCGGTTGTGGCGATGGCGGGTGTTCCAATTCGAGCATGACCGTCAACGTCGCTTGTCCCTCCGGCAGCACTTGGAACGGCAGCGCCTGCGTGGCGCCGCCTCCCACCGTCTCCATCTCCCAAAGCGCCTCCCAGACCACCTCTAACGGTTCGCAAGCTCTCGGCGGGCAAGCCTTCACCGTCAGCTGGACGGTCAGCGGCGGCTCCGCCACTTCCTGCACCGTGAATCATCAGACCCCTGATGGCACATGGACCAACGGCTGGGGCACGAGCGCCGGCACGAGCGCTTCGCAATCGGCATCGCCGGGCTGGGTCGGTACGCACCAATGGAGCGTCAGCTGCACCGGACCCGGGGGAACGTCCAACACATCGAGCCTCTCCCACGCTGTGGTATGCCCATCCGGCACCTCTTGGAACGGCAGCGCCTGCGTGGCGCCGCCGCCGACCGCAACGCTCACCGCTAACGGCTCGACCAATACGACGGTCTCCGTCGGCAGCCCGCTCAACTGGGCCTGGAATTCTACGGGCGGCACCTCATGGAGCTCACACTTCTCTTTCAGCGGAACCTGCAAAGACGCAGGATTGAGCGGCCCGTGGGGCGCAACGAGTGCAAGCGGGTCGAGTTCGGGCGCTCCCATCAGTGATTACGCCGGATGTACCGCGACCGTTACGTACACGGTCTCGAATTCTTCAGGAAGCGTTACCGCTACAGCATATGTGACCGTCCCTGCTATCTCTCCCACCGGCTCGCTCACCGTCTCACCGACGAGCTGCACCATAGCGAGCGGCGCCTCCACCTGCACCTCTGTCGCCTCGTGGACAACAAACAATGCGACAGCTCCGTTGCTCAAAGATATGAATACGGGAGCATGGCTCTCCACCGCCTCGGCTTCTTCCGGCCTCACCGTCTGGGTTGCCTATCCTCAAACCGTGTTCAATCTGCAAGAACAGAGTGGAAGCAGGATATACGATACTAAAACCGTCACTGCTTCCTGCGTTTCAGGCACCTCCTGGAACGGCAGCAGCTGCGCCCCGCCCGCCGCCTCCTGCTCCGCCACCACCTTCGGCTCCTGCAACCTCTCCTCGGCCCCCTCTGGAAGTTCCTCCGGCTCCTGCTCCTCTGGATACACCGGCTCCTGCAGCTACACCTGTTCTAACGGTACTTGGTACGTGAACTCGAACTCCTGCGCGGCACCGGCCAATTGCACCACCCCGTGGAGATCGGA
>JAJXUR010000001.1 GCA_021782715.1 bacterium | reverse complement strand
GACTTCGTTCACGTTGAACGGATTGCGGATGCCGACGCTCCACTCCTCACCCTTCGCATTCTTCCCGCTCATCGCGATGTCGCCGCCGGCATTCACCATAAAATCCTCGTACCCCGCATCACGAATAAGCTTCGCCGTATTCAGTATCGCCCATCCCTTTACGATGCCCGAAGGGTCGATAAGACCATCAGAGCGATGGATATTGAAATACCCGCCCGTCTCCTGCCTAGTCTTCTCGGCGAGCGCGAAGACTTCGCGCATCTCTTCGCTTTCTTTCCCTGGCTCTATTTCGCCACGATTGATGCGCGATATCTCGCTCGTCTCCTTGTACGTACTGAAGCGCTCATCGACCGATACGAGGTAGGCGAAGGCTGCTTCGAGTGTCGCGCGGCCGCCGTTATCCACAATCTCTATCTCGATAGGCATGCCCATGCTGAGCCGTGTTTCCTTCATACCGGCTTATTGTACTCCACGAGCGGCACTTTCATTTTGCGCCGTCTGGTTTAGAATAGGGGCACATGAATGACTACACGGTTCGGCAGTCCGCATTCGCCCATTTCTTCACCGTCAGCTCCGCAAGCGCTCCCTTCTGGCTCATCGTCCGCCTCTACCTCGGCTGGCAATGGCTCATAGCCGGTTATGAAAAGCTCATCAATCCGGCCTGGTTCGGCAGTAGCGCGGGTGCCGCACTCGGCGGATTCGTGCAGGGCGCGCTCGGCAAGACTGGCGGCGCGCACCCGGACGTCTCCTTGTGGTATGCCGCATTCCTCCAGAGCGCCGTCCTATCCCACCTCGCTCTCTGGTCGAATGCCGTCGCCGTCGGCGAAGTGCTCGTCGGGCTCGGTCTCATCGTCGGGCTCTGCACGGGCGTCGCGGCATTCTTCGGTTCGTTCATGAACCTCAACTATCTTTTTGCCGGGACCGTGAGCACGAACCCGCTCATGTTCGTGCTCGGCCTCGGCATCATGACCGCCCGTCGCGTCGCTGGATACTGGGGCCTCGACCGCTACGCGCGGCCCTATTTCAAAAAGCTCTGCGGCGCAGCCCGTCCCCGTAAGAACGCTCCCACCGCGTAACCGCACTCATCATCCCCCGGTGACGCATGCCCGACGGCTATTAATCCTCGCAGACTCCTCCCTCTGATACCGCAATCGCTTATGGTTCCTCTTGCAAGAAAAAATACCGCGCTGCCAGCAGCATCGGAAACGTACGTCGAAGAGATCGTTCCCGAATTGCCGCGACAAGCGTACCTGATCAGTCCGGGAGACGTCCACCTCGCAGCGAACAACCGCTGCGATGCTCTTACGGAAATACTGCTGAAGACCGAGTGCCGGATGCTCGTCCTGAACGGCGATTTCCTGGAAACGAGTTCCCTCAGTCATTTATTGAAACGGCTCGACCGGCGCGAACGGGATCTCCTGCGCCTCATCGACCGGAAGCGTCGCGCCGGCATGCGCGTGGTGTACACCCGCGGCAACCACGATAAGGACGTGCACGTGCTCCTCAAACAAGTGACCGCGCTCCGAAAGGAAGGGCGATTCGCCCATGACGCGAACAAGCTCGACGTCCTCGAGGCCCTCTCGTTGATCGGGAATTGGGAGCGCGAGGAATTGCTGTCGCACGAGTACCGAGGGGTGAAGTTCATACATATCCACGGCGACCAATGGGACCATATCGTGCGGGGGAAACGCGTCGCGCGGGCCATCGCTAAGCTCGGCGGATTCTTCTGGGACATACTGAAACGGATAGACCGTGAGAAGCACACGATCGCCAACTTCACGAAACGCCGAGTGAAGTCGTTGACGAAGATACCCCGTCAGGTCGCGGCCGGCGCGATCACGCTCGCCAAGCAGCACAATGCCGAGTACGTATTCGCCGGACACACGCACGAACCACTGGAGTTCTCCCTGGACGGCATCCGATACGTGAACGCAGGCGGATTCGACATGTACGAATCCGGACTTGTCAGCATCGGCATGGACGGCAACGTCCTCCTTCACCGGGTCCATGCGCGGCGAAAGAAGATAAGCCTCCCTCGGACTCGCCAGGTCTCCAGAGCGTACCTGTCACCTCGTCAAGAGGAAGCCGCGATACCGTCCGCCTACGTCCCGGCGGCAAGAGAGTATTCCTTGCCCGAAGCCGGATAGTATCCACAAGCCGCCGGTACCCCCGATCGAGTATCGTATACTGCCTCTATGGACATTCATTATTTTTCGGGCGAAGACTGGGAGGAGGGATATGTGCGCACGAAGCTGCCGGGTGAGACCATCACCTTCCATAAAGGCACGCTCGCGGAGAACCCCGATCTCTCCGATTCCACGGCAGACGCGCTCTGTATCTTTATCGATTCGAAAATAGGCGAAGCGGAGCTTAACCGCTTCCCCGCGCTTTCGCTCATCGCGACCCGCTCGACCGGCTTCGACCACATCGACCTCGCCACGACGAAGGCGCGCGGTATCACGGTCGTAACCGTCCCCTCGTACGGCGAGAACACCGTCGCCGAATTCGCCTTTGCTCTCCTGCTCTCGCTCTCGCGCCGCATCCCTGAAGCGAGCGGGCGCGTAAAGAGTGGCGCCTTCTCGCCCGCCGGCCTCCGCGGCTTCGACCTCGAAGGCAAAACGCTCGGCGTCATCGGTTGCGGGCATATCGGCCAGCACATGATCCGCATGGGTAACGGTTTCGGCATGAAGGTCATCGGTTTCGAGACGCGCCCGGACGATGCCGTCTCGCGTGCCTACAACTTCACCTATGTATCGCTCGACGAGCTCTTTGCGCAGTCTGACATCATCTCAATCCACGTCCCCTACAACCCGCACACGCACCATCTCATCAATAAAGAGAATGTCGGCATCATCAAGAAGGGCGCGTACCTCATCAACACCGCCCGCGGCGCGGTCGTCGAGACCGAAGCGCTCGTCATGGCGCTCGAGAACGGCACGCTCGCCGGCGCGGGGCTTGATGTGCTCGAAGAGGAGGGCGACCTTTCCGACGAGGTGGCGCTGCTCACTGCGCCACACCCGAACGAAACCGAGCTCAAGATTACGCTTGCGAACCACTACCTCATCGACCACCCGCGCGTCATCATAACGCCGCATGCGGCCTTCAATACGACTGAGGCCATCACGCGCATCCTCGACACCACCATCGGGAATATCCAGAGCTTCGTGAATGGTTCCCCCACCAATGTGCTCGCGCTGTAGCCAATAAAAAACGGCCGACTCATGAGAGCCGGCCGCAAACGACGCGTTCCTATGCTGCCGCAGCCGCGTGCATAACCCGTGCCATATCTGCCTGCCCCGCGCCGCGGGGCAACGATATCGCGCTATAGAGCCACCGAAAAGCTTCGATACCTTGATTCACGACCATCGGTATCCCGTCGAGCGTCCGGAATCCGAGCTCCTTTGCTTGAGAGAGCATCGCCGTCGGCCCTTTACGGATACGAATATCCGAAATGATGACGGTGCGGCTGAGCTTCTCGAGAAGATGCTCCGTGTCGATACGATTCCGTTCAATCGACTCTCGCGTAACCGGCAACTCCATGACACCAATCGTCGAATAGGCATCGAGCGGTGATACCGCATCGTCGATGACCGACACTATTGCATCTGTCTCGACGAGTACCGAAGGAAGGAGCTCTCGAGCACCGCCTGATGCGACCGTCCTGCCGAAATAGCGGTTCAGCGTTTCAGACAGTTCCCGTGCTTTTGCTTCGGTCCGATTAAGGATAACCAGGCGCGCTCCCCTGTCGGCGAGCGCGAAGGCGATCGCTCGCCCGCTTCCCCCCGCACCGAGCATGAGGATGCGCGCATCTTTCATGGCGATGCCATTCCCGACGAGCGCTTCCTCGAGACTCTGCGCGTACCCGGCACCATCGGTATTGTCGCCAACGAGCCGACCGTGACTATCCTTCTTGATGATGTTGACGGCGCCCATCGCTCTCGCGAGAGGGGTCATGTCGTCGAGATACGGGAGCACTGCCTCTTTGAAGCCGATACCGGCGCCCCCGCCCTGATACCTCGGATCCGCCCGTAATGCGGACATGATCTGATCGAGATCTTTCGGGTCAGCGACGAGCATCATATTCCGATCCGGCATATCGAGAGCCGCATAAGCAGCATTCCACATCGCCGCCGTTTTCGCCGGGTAATCTTCGGCGATGAGCGGTACCGAGAGGAACCGCGTTGTCGCGATGTCCCGCCAGTTACGGGGAGGCAGCTGCGCGATATGCGCGACTCCTTCGCGTACGAGTGTTGAGAGATTCATAGGTTCATCCTTCATGGTTGAGGTAGGTGAATTCGACACTACTGACCAGTTCCTCTGGCGCAACCGGTCTTCCTTCGAAGAAGGTGAGATCGCGCTGCAGCGACTGCCAGTCCATAGAGTGGCACGCACCGTTTCCCAGTTCAGAACCGTCGAACTCGCAAAGCGGCTTGCTGGTGATTCCGGTAATGCGCACTCGTTTACACATATGCTCTCGACGAACATCATCGAACAGACGCAGGGTCGCCACGGTACCGGGAACATATCCTTTCGGATGGGTTCCGTCGCGTTTTCCGAGCCGATGCGTCACGGTCAAGGCTTCTTGACCAAGGAACTTCGAAAGAACATCGAAAGGAAGGGCCGGACTCGGCCGAAACCATAATTCAGGATGTTCATGGTGATTGGGTGTATCCATAGGTCCTCCTTCGTTGACGTACTACTAGTGATACACCGAAACGAGAAGTATATTTCAGTCGCCGCGTTATACTAAACGTATGGAGGCCCTGAGCCAGAAGACCGATGCAGAGCTTGCCGTCCTGGTGCAGGGAAAGAATGAGCAGGCTTTCGGTGTACTTATGAATAGGTACTTGCCGAAGCTCCTTCGCTATGGCAGGAAGTTCCTCGCAGCGGACGCCCCCATCGAGGACGTCGTCCAAGAGGTGTTCATCCGGGTGTATCAGAACATCAAGAGTTTCGACACGACACGCCCGTTCTCGCCCTGGATCTACCGTATCGCGCACAACCTGTTCGCGAACGCACTCCGGTACGACAGCCGTCGGCCGTTCATCACCGTCGACCTCGACACGCTCTCGGCGCACACTGCCTATGAGATCGACCCGGCCGAGAGCGAAGAACGCGAAGAGGCGAAGCGCTTGGTCGACCGCGGACTCGACGCACTCACCTCAGCCTACCGCGAAGTCATCATCCTCTATTACCTCGAGCACTTGAGCTACCAGGAGATCGCCGAAGTGCTCCACGTGCCTATCGGGACCGTCGGCATCCGCCTCCACCGCGCACGTGAAGCACTGAAAAAATATGTTGAAGGAACCTAACATCCAAGAAAAGATACTCGAGAAGATACACGACGGTGTCCCCATGCACTCGCGAGCGTATTTCCTATCCCGCGCCGCTCTTGTCGGGGCGGCGGCTCTCATCATGCTCGCCGGCGCGCTCTTCGCGCTCAGTTTCCTTTTCTTCAGCGTCCATGAGAGCGGCGTCGGGTACCTGCTTGAATTCGGCGAGCACGGCATCGGCGCCTTCGTCGCACTCTTCCCGTGGACGTCGCTTTTGATCTTCATCGCCTGTGTCGTCGTCCTCGAGATGCTCGTGCGCCGGTTCGATTTTTCCTACCGATTCCCGCTCCTTCGCATCTTCTTGTGGCTACTCATACTTGGCATCGTCGGCAGTACGATTATCGGCTTCACCCCGCTCCACGCCTCGCTCCTCTCCGCTGCCGACAAGGACGAGCTTCCGATCCTCGGGTCGTGGTACGAGCAGGTTCATGACTCGCATGTGGAACAAGGCGTCTACCGCGGCGACATCACCGCCATCACAGCGACATACTTCGTCATTTCGCATAACGACACTGATCGCGATTCCGACGAGGGTACCTGGTCCATCGTGCCGCCTCTCGGGTTCAGCACGAGCACACTCACAATCGGTGAGAAAGTCTACGTCGCCGGGCAGATCAAGAACAACATCGTATATGCCTACGGCGTCCGCCTGGTGACCGACCGTAAGTGAAATAAATACCGCCCGCCCTGTGTATCTATAGATATAACCATGCAAAATCAGAAATTGGCCGCTTTCGTTCGCACCCAGCTCTCCGCCGGTATCTCCCGTGACGGGATACGGCAATCACTCCGGAAGAATGGCTGGAGCGAGCCCGAGGTGAATGATGCCTTCACGGATGCCGCGACGGCTGCCGTCGCGGCACATCCGTTTGCCGGCAAAAAATTCTCCCTGTCGTTCGGGCTCATCGTCGTCTCGATCGTCTACGCATTGTGGCAGCACTCAGGCGGCACTGGTTCAGTCGCGAGAACCATTCCCGGTTCGCACGGGTGGGTCCCCGCGGGCGAGACATCTCCCGGGCAGTCCTACCAGGCCGCCAACGACGCACTCCTCCAGACGCTCGCGCAGATAACCGGCTCAAGCTCGGCACCGGCGGCGGCACAATCACAGACGGCGCCGGCGCAGACACCGTCGAAACCGACCCTTCCCGCCGCGACGCCGGCGCCACAAAAACCCGCCGGCATATATGCGGACGGCTCTTACACCGGCAGCCCCGCTGATGCCTACTACGGCACGGTCCAGGTGAAGGCGGTAGTGAAAAATGGCCAGCTCGCTGATGTACAATTCTTACAGTACCCGAACACGCATTCCAATTCAGTGTACATCAATAGCCAGGCGATGCCGCTCCTCACGCAAGAAGCTATCCAGGCCCAGAGCGCGCAGATAGACGGCGTCTCGGGAGCGACCTTCACCAGTCAGGCATTCCAGCAATCGCTCGTTTCGGCGCTCGCACTCGCGAAAAACTAATTCATGAAATTCATCGACGACTTCCTCAACAAGATCACGATGTATCGACTCGTGCTCTACTACCTCATCACGCTGCTGGTCGCGGCGGCTGTCTTCGGCTTTTTCAATATCCTCCCCTATAGCCCGGGCGATCTCGCCTTCTCGACACTGCTTATCCTCGCGACCTGCTGGGTCGTGAACATGGCGTTCGTGAAAGGGTTCGGCGCGCTACCGAACATTGAGTCGCTCTATATCACCGGCCTTATCCTCGCCCTCCTCATCACGCCGGTCGCGCCGACCGACTACGCTGGTGTCGGCTTCCTCATCTTCGCGGCAGCATGGGCGATGGCATCCAAGTTCATCTTCGCTATCGGCAAGAAGCATATCTTCAATCCGGCCGCCTTCGGCGTCGCGCTCTCCGCGCTCGTCATCGGCCAAGCAGCGAGCTGGTGGGTCGGCGGCAACCTGCCGCTTCTTCCGTTCGTCTTCCTCGGCGGCCTGCTCATCGTACGCAAGATCCATCGCTTCGACCTCGTCATCGCTTTCCTCATCACCGCATTCATCACCATCGCCCTCACGACCACGAGTATCGACTACACGACGCCCATCAAGCAGACCATCCTCCACTCGGCAATATTCTTCCTCGCTTTCGTGATGCTCACCGAACCGCTGACGATGCCGCCCTCCCGCTGGCTCCGGGTACTCTACGGCGCCATCGTCGGCTTCCTTTTCGCACCGAACGTCCACATCGGCTCGCTCTACTTCACACCGGAGCTCGCTCTCCTCATCGGCAACATTTTCGTCTATGTCGTCAGTCCGAAAGGCCGCTTCATGCTGACCTTGCTCGAAAAGAAAGAGCTCGCCGACGGTACGTTCGAATTCAAATTCGCACCGGATCGTTCGCTTGCCTTCCATCCGGGGCAATACGTGGAATGGACGCTTCCTCATCGGTTCCATGACGATCGCGGCAACCGGCGTTTCTTCACCATCGCCTCCGCACCGACCGAAGACACGGTGCGTCTCGGCGTGAAATTCTACAAACCGGCCAGCAGCTTCAAACGGGCGCTCTGGGCGATGAAAGAGCGCGACCAGATCTCCGTGTCGCACGTCGCCGGCGACTTCGTCCTACCGAGAAATACGAAGAAGAAACTCGCCTTCATGGCCGGCGGTATCGGCGTCACGCCGTTCCGCAGTATGGTGCAGCACTTGGTCGATACAAAAGACCCGCGCTCCGTCGTACTCCTTTATTCGAACAAGCTCGCTTCGGAAATAGCCTACAAAGACGTCTTCGACAACGCTGCGACCGTAATCGGCATGAAGACCGTCTATGCGCTCACCAATGAGCCCGCGCCAATGCCCGGTACGTACCGCGGGCCCATAAACGCCGAACTCATCAAGAAGGAGATCCCCGACTACGAAGACCGCATCTTCTATATCTCAGGCCCGCACGGCATGGTGGAAGCGTTTACAGCGACACTGCAAGACATGGGCGTATCGCGTCTCCACATCAAGACGGACTATTTCCCCGGTTTCGCCTGAGAAGCACGCAAGGACAGGATGCAGGATAACGAAAGAGCCGGCTCACCGCCGGCTCTTTCATATCACCCGCCTTCGCTTATTCAGCGAGTGCCTTTTTCTTCTCCTCGAACTCCTTATGATCTATTTCTCCGTTCACGTAGCGCTCGCGGAGGAGATTCATCGCCGCATCTCCGTGGAGACAGCCGTGGCAGTGCCACACCGGCTTCCCACGCAACGCGCGGACGGCCGCTGCGATAATCGCGATAAGGACGACGATCCAGAAGAGAGCGAAGAGTACATGCAACACCTCGCTACCGGCGCCGTACCCGTTCCCGTAGTCCATCATCTGTTGATACCCATACTGATTTCCCCACATAGGCAATACTATTACTCTGGTAACTGCCCTCTATGATAGCACCTCTGTGCTAGGCTACGGGTATGCCGAAAGACCGACTGGAACTCGTCTCGCTTGCCGGGCTCTTCGTAGCCGTTTCTCTGCTTCTTCTCTTCGTCTTCGCGCCATTCTTCCCTCTCCTCTCGCTCGCTATCGTCTTCACGATATTTCTCCGTCGGCCGTATGAACGCCTCACGAACATATTCGGCGGATGGAAAAATCTTGCCGCGCTGCTCACGGTCGCCCTGACGCTCGCGTTCTGCATCGTTCCCCTCTTTTTCCTCGGGGTGCAGATCTACAAAGAAGCACAGGGGCTTTCCGCCGGTTCACAATTCATAAGCAGTATCCAGACGGCGATCGAGAACCCGTTGCGACAAATATTCCCGGCGTTCACGTTCGATATAAACTCATTTGTGGGAAATGCGCTCGTCATGATCTCGGACAACCTCGGCTCGCTCGTCTATCAGACGCTCTACATCATCCTCGAGATCTTCCTGATGCTTCTCACGCTCTTCTTCTTCCTCCGTGACGGAAAGGACATGCTCGCCTACCTCGTCAAAGTGAGCCCCTTCGGAAAGAAAGCGACGACAGAGATCATGGACAAGATGTACCAGACCGTGCAATCAGTCATAAAAGGAACCTTCTTCAACGCGCTTATCCGCTGGGCGCTCATCTGGATCGCGTTCTCTCTCTTTGGTATCCCGAATGCCATCCTCTGGAGCAGCATCGGCGGCGTGGTCGGAGCGATCCCTGGTCTCGGGACGCCCTTCGCATTCGTCCCTGCTGTCCTCTACCTCTATCTCGGTGGAGACACTCTTGGCGCTCTCGGCATGGCGCTCGCCGGCGTCCTCATTATCATCCTCGTCGACAACATCCTCACTTCATATTTCTTCGGGAAAGGCAGTTCGGTCTCGCCGATATTCGTCCTCTTCTCTATCCTGGGCGGTATCCTCTTCTTCGGGCCGCTCGGCTTCATACTCGGACCGCTCGTGCTGTCCGTATTCCTCTCCGTCGTTCACGGGTACGGCCTCGAAGAGCACCGGGCGTAATCTCCTATTGCCCGGTCAGTTGCGCGATACGACTGAGCGCCTGCGTGAGTTCGGCTTGAAGTGATTGCACCTCCGATCTGAGCTCGGTAAGCGTCATAGTCGCTATGGTCGTATTAGCACCGCTCGCGACATTCGCATTCTCAATCTGATTAAGCGCCGTACGCGTCGCGGGACCGATGATGCCGAGCTGACTCACGCCGTGCGCGGCTTGGAATTTTATGACGGCGGCTTTCGTCTGCGGGCCGTAGTAACCATTCGGCGTCGCCGTGAGTATGCCTTGCCCTGCGAGGAATCTCTGCAGCGCCATCACTTCAGCACCTGACGAACCCTGCTTCAGATCTGCGGTGAAAACGTAAGCGGGTACGACGGGCGCCGTCGCCGGTGCAGGAGCGATTGGCACCAAAGCAGGCACAGCAGCCGGCGCGGGCGCGGCCACGGTACCACCGCCGTTCACCGTTACGGCAAGCATGACGCAACCACCGCCTGCGGAACATACGTTCACATCCGACGTGCCGGTTGCCACGCCATAAACCGTGAGCGTGCCGCCATTCGCCGTCTCTTGCGACACTGAACTCGTCCCGCCGGTCATGAAATAGGGCTGCTCGCCGCCGGTGATGGTTACCGTGCTGTTCTGCCCCGAAAGCAGAGAAAGCAAGTTCTGACTGAGTGCAATGCTTGCGCTCGTTACGGCGCTCTGAACGGACACCGTGAGCGGTGCACACGTGCCCGTCGACGCGCACACCGTGACCGAGGAGGAGCCAGCCGCAATGCCGGTCAGCGTGAGGACTGTCCCGGAGAGGTTCGCTTGCACGATGCTCGGGTTCGAATTTGAAGAGACGTAAAACTGCACACCGGACGGGCCATAGACATTCACGGCGGTATTTTGATTGACGGCTACAACCGGAGCGGTCGTACTGAACGTTATCGCGACCGAGCTTGCACTCCCTGCGGTCGCCACCACCACTCCGCACAGTGCATTATCGGAAGAACAGACCGTAATTGAGGAAGAACCGGTCGCCACGCCGGTGGTAAGCGTAAGTATCGAACCGTTGACGCTCGCCTGTATCACGCTCGGATTCGAGTTATTGAGAATCTGATATGCACCGGTACCGCCGGTCACGGTGATCGGGAGATTCTGTCCGCTCACGACCGTCGCATTCGTCTGGCTCAAGGAAAGTTGTCCTGTCCCCGCCGGTTTGACGGTCACGTACACGCTCGGGCAATCCGTCGTATTCCCCACCTGACAGAGAGTAACCGTCGTCGAGCCGGCGATATTCCCCGAGATAGTAATCTGCGTCCCGCTGATGCTGACATTCGCGATCGAGGAATTCGAATTGTTCGAGACATAGAGCGCCGTTCCACCGCCATTCGTCGTGGCAAGCGTCGCAGAAGAACCAGCATTCACTATGACGGCATTCTGGCTCAGTGCGAGAGCATTCGACGAAGTGACGGCCGGCCACGCGACGGTCGGCGACTTCGGTCCACTCGTGCCGTTTAAGATAGCGTTCACCGGCGTGCCAGAAGTAAGGCCATAAGCCGCGCTCGACACCGTCGTAGAAAAGGACCCGCTCGCATCGGTCGTGCCGAGCGAAGTAATCTGCGGGCCGAAGCCGACTTCGTTGTACGAGAGAATGACGCTCACCTTCGGGTCGCCGGTAACGGTTATCAAAACGTTATCGCCAGTCCCGGTCGCCGAGAGCACAAGCGTAGGCGGCACGGTCGCGAATGCAGGCATCGCGGAAACAAACGAACCGAGAAGCACCACGCCGAGCACCGATGTAAGAATATATTTCATAGGTACTACTATAATATACGCGCGGCACATAAAAAGATTCTCCTTCCACTTCTGTGGCAATCAGCTCGAGACGAGCCTAGGCCGGGTGCTATGATATTCGTACCGACTCCATGAAGCCCGACCCATATCTGCTGACTATCAATGCCGGCTCCTCAAGCATTAAATTCGCTTTGTTCCGTGCTGGCTCGCTCGCCCAGGTGCTCGACGGTAGTATCGAGAGGATAGGGCTCTCGGGCACGACGCTCTGCGCGGCTGGCTCGGTTCTCGCCGGCGACCTTTCGCAACCGATCGCCGCAGCCACACACGCGGCAGCCGCGGTGCTGCTTATGGATTTCATCGAGGAGCAAGGCCTCCATACTTCCCTCGTCGCCGTTGGGCATCGCATCGTACACGGCGGCCCAGTCTACAACGCCCCGGTACAGATAACGCCGGACGTCCTCGATGAGCTGCGCTCACTCATGGCGCTCGACCCTGAGCACGCGCCAGGGGAGATCCGGCTCGCCGAAGCATTCCAGCGACACTTCCCCCATCTACCACAAGTGGCCTGTTTCGATACCGCATTCCATCACGACATGCCACGCACGGCACAACTGCTCTCGATACCGCGCCGCTATGAGGCACAAGGACTGCGGCGCTACGGTTTCCACGGGCTCTCCTACACATACCTTATGGAAGAATTGAAGCGCGTTGGCGGCGAGAGCGCGGCGCACGGACGCATCATCCTCGCCCATCTCGGCAGCGGCGCGAGTCTTGCTGCGGTTTCTGCGGGCAAGCCCGTCGACACGAGCATGGGCTTCACGCCCGCCGGCGGCATCGTGATGAGTACCCGTTCGGGAGACATCGATCCCGGGCTCGCGCGGTATTTCATGCAGACCGAGAAGATGACCGTGGAAGCATTCGACAAAATGGTCACGCTCGAATCGGGCCTCCTCGGCATTTCCGAGACTACCTCCGACATGTACGACCTCATCACTCTCGAGGACGAAGACGTACGCGCCGCCGAAGCGGTCAGGCTGTTCTGCTATCAGGTGAAGAAAGAGATTGGCGCATACGCGGCAGCGCTTGGTGGTGTTGATACGCTTATTTTTGCCGGCGGCATCGGGGAGAAATCATCCCTGCTGCGCTCCCGGATTTGTAGCGGGCTAGAATTCCTCGGTATTGAACTCGACGAGGAGCAGAATGCGGCGCACGCTGCCGTCATCTCCCCTGAGTCCGGTCGCGCGACCATCCGCGTCATGCATACGGATGAGGCACGGGTGATCGCGCAATCTGTACGCGAAGTGCTCGGTTGGTGATGAACGATACTATCAACATGACAAAAAAACATATGGAAAAGTCAGCGACCCCTCTTTCACCGGAAATTCTCGAGAAGATGCATGCCTACTGGCGCGCCGCGAACTACCTCTCCGTCGGACAGATATACCTCTATGATAATCCGCTCTTGAAGGAACCGCTCGCGCTCGCGCACGTGAAGCCGCTCGTCGTCGGCCACTGGGGCACGACGCCGGGACAGAACTTCATCTACGTGCACCTGAACCGCATCATCAAGAAATACGATCTGAATATGTTCTACATCGCCGGTCCCGGACACGGCGGCCCGGCACTGGTCAGCAATGTCTACCTCGAGGGGGTGTGGAGCGAGGTGTACCCCGACGTCACCGAGGACGAAGCCGGGTTGAAAAAGTTATTCAAGCAATTCTCATTCCCGGGCGGCATCTCGAGCCACGTCGCGCCGACGACGCCGGGTTCTATGCATGAGGGCGGCGAATTGGGTTATTCGCTGAGCCATGCTTTCGGCGCCGCATTCGATAATCCTGATCTCGTCGTCGCCTGTGTCATCGGCGACGGTGAAGCGGAAACCGCGTCGCTCGCGACCGCGTGGCATTCGAACAAATTCCTCAATCCCGCCACCGACGGCGCCGTACTGCCGATCCTCCACTTGAACGGCTATAAGATAAATAATCCGACCGTCCTCTCACGCATCGAAGGTAGCGAGCTGGAGCAGTTCTTGCGCGGTTGCGGCTGGGACCCGTTCTTCGTCGAGGGCGATGATCCGGAGAAGATGCACCAACTCATGGCAGCGAAGCTCGACGAGGCCATCGAAGGTATCAAACGCATCCAGGAGAACGCGCGAGTGAACCGAGACGCTCCTCGCCCGCTCTGGCCGATGATTGTCCTCCGCTCGCCCAAGGGCTGGACCGGGCCGAAGGTCGTCGACGGCCTGCACATCGAGGGGACGTCGCGCTCGCACCAAGTGCCGATCCTCGTCGACGCCGACCACCCCGATCACGTGAAGCTGCTCGAGGATTGGATGAAAAGCTACAAAGCTGAAGAACTTTTCGATGAAAACGGCCGACTCCTGCCCGAGCTCGCCGAGCTCGCACCGACGGGCGACCGACGTATGGGCGCCAACCCCCATACCAACGGCGGCCTGCTCCTCCAGGACCTCCGGATGCCGGACTTCCACGAACACGCCGTCGAGGTGCCTTCCCCTGGCGCGGTCGCGTGCGGCGATATGCCGGTGCTTGGCAAGTTCCTGCGCGACGTCATCACCCTGAACCAATACAAGCGCAATTTCCGCATCTTCGGTCCCGACGAAACCGTTTCGAATCTTCTCGGCTCCGTATTCGAAGTCACCGATCGCCAATGGGACGCGCCCATCCTCGAGCAGGACGACTTCCTTGCGCCGGACGGACGCGTCCTTGATTCGGTCCTGAGCGAGAACCAGTGCGAAGGGTGGCTCGAGGGCTATCTGCTCACC
The DNA here is from genome assembly GCA_021782715.1 of bacterium. GTDB lineage: Bacteria > Patescibacteriota > Minisyncoccia > Phycocordibacterales > Phycocordibacteraceae > C7867-001. The sequence continues at coordinate 18,447 of JAJXUR010000001.1, read as the reverse complement.
GGCCGGCATGGCATCTTCAACAGCTACGAAGCATTCATACGTATCATCGACTCGATGTTCAGCCAGCACGCCAAGTGGCTGAAGGTGACGCGCGAACTCCCGTGGCGCCGCCCCATCTCCTCGCTCAACTTCCTGCTCTCTTCCCACGTCTGGCAGCAAGACCACAACGGCTTCACCCACCAGGACCCCGGCTTCCTCGACCACGTCATCAACAAGAAGGCCGACATTGTGCGGACCTATCTCCCGCCGGACGCCAACTGTCTCCTCTCGGTCGCGGATCATTGCTTGCGCAGCAAGAACTACGTAAACGTCATCGTCGCAGGCAAGCATCCCCTGCCCCAGTGGCTCACTATGGACGAAGCGATCGTGCACTGCACCGAGGGCGTCAGCATCTGGCAATGGGCAAGCAACGATCAAGGCGGCGAACCGGACGTCATCATGGCTTCCTGCGGCGACACACCGACGCTCGAGAGTCTCGCTGCCGTCTCGATACTCCGCGAGCACTTGCCAGAACTGAAGATTCGCGTCATCAATGTCGTCGATCTCATGAAACTGCAGCCGCACTCTGAGCACCCGCACGGGCTCACGAGCGAGGACTACGATTCACTCTTCACGAAGGACAAGCCCATCGTCTTCAACTTCCATGGCTATCCGTGGCTCGTCCACCGTCTCGCCTATGCCCGCACCAATCGCAACATCCACGTCCGCGGCTACGTAGAGGAAGGCACCATCACCACGCGCTTCGACATGCGTGTGCAGAATAAGATAGACCGATTCAATTTGGTGCAAGACGTAATCGACCGCCTGCCGCAGCTCGGCGCGAAGGGCGCCTAACTGAAGCAGATGATGCGTGACAAGCTCATCGAGCATAAGCACTATATCGACGAACACGGCACTGATATGCCCGAGATCGAGCAGTGGAAGTGGGGCGCGGCAGCATAATCCATCCGATACGCACACAGAAGCCGCGACATCCGTCGCGGCTTCTGTGTGCGTTCTGCGCGAGCGCTACTCGCTCGTCGTGCCGTCGAAGTGCTCTCCCTCGTCGGCCTCGGCATCGGCCTTGGTCTGGTGGATCGTGCCGTCCTTGTGATTGGGCGGTGCGTAGACCGTGTAGAGCTTCATCAGTTCGGTCGAGGAGGTGTTGATGAGGTTGTGCAAGGTGCCCTTGGGCACGACGATGGCGAAGCCGTCCTGTATCTCGTGCTCGACGGCATCGAGCACCGCCTTGCCCGTACCCCGCTCTACGCGGATAAACTGATCGAGCTGGTGCACCTCCTCCCCGATGTCTTCGAGAGGCTTGAGGCTCATGACGACGAGCTGCACCCGCTCGTCAGTGTAGAGCACCTCTCTGAAGTATTCATTCCCCAGCGCCCGTTCCTCGATGTTGGTGATGTATCCTTTCATGTCCCCTATTATAGCAAGGATTTCCGACTGACTATTCTAAGGATGAACCCTTGATGCGGGCGAGGGCGGCGGAAAAGGCGGCGAGTTCCTTGTCGGAGAGAACGGCGAAGAGGCTGCGCAGATGCTTGGTGCCGCGCGCGATGGCGCCCTTCAACTCGACCTTCCCTGCTGCGGTGAGCGTGAGGCGCGAGGTGCGGCGGTCGCTCGTGTCGGCGGCGTAGGCCACGAAGCCGCTCTTCACGAGCCCGCCGACGAGCGTGGTCGCCGAGGGCGCGGTGATCGAGAGATAATCGGCGACGTCCTTCATCTTCGGCTCGTCATGATCGGCGATGAACTTCATCGTCTCGATGCGCAGCCAGGTAGAGGGGTCGAGCTTCTTGCCCTGTGCGAGCTTGGTGCGCATGATCCCGCGCACCGCGAAGAAGAGCGAGATCGCTCGTGCGATGTCGCTTGACGCGTGCGAATGCTTCGTGGTGCGTGCCATAGCTCTTATCCGCCGGCCGCCGCCTCAGCGAGCAGCTCGGGCGGAATCTCCTCCTCGCTGCCGGTCGTCGTGCGCAAAAAGAGCGCGACGATGCCGCCGATAAGCATCGCCGCGGCCGCATAACCGAAGACCGTATCGTACGAGAGGAGCTGGGCCTTCAATATGATGAGCTGCGTAGCTTCGCCGAGGATGATTGGCGTCGAGCCGAGGATATGCGAGTTCTGCGCCACCATGAGTACATTCGCATTGGTGGCGTTTGCGAGGATGGTGCTGAAAATGGCGATGCCGAAGGCGCCGCCGATATTGCGTGTGAGGTTCAAGAGGCCCGAGGACATGCCCACCTCATGCAGCGGGACCGAGGTCGTCGCAGCGCTCGTGAGCGGGGCCATGCCGAGCCCGAGGCCGGCACCGAAGAGGACGAGCGGTAGGACGAAGTCGGAGAAGGTCATCGCCGGGTCGAGGTTCATGAGCAGGAAGAGGCCGAGGGCGGAGAGCCCCATACCGAAGGCGACCGTATAGCGCGGATGGAAGGAGCTCGAGAGCCGCGCGCCGAGCGGGGCGAAGACCGGCAGAGCGAGCGCCATCGGCACGAAGAGGTACCCGCTCTCGGTCGCGGTGTAGTGGAGGAAGGTCTGGGCGAAGACCGGCAGGAGGAGCATCGCGCCCATCATGCCGCCAAAGGATATGAACGAGACCGCGAGCACCGAGACGATAATCGGATTGCTGAAGAATTTGAAATCGATGATCGGGTGCGCGTGCCGCGTCTCCCATCGATAGACCAGGTAGCCGAACACTAGAGTGCCAAGGTAGCAAATCATACTCGCGCTCGAGAGCCAGCCCCAGTCCTGCCCGCGGTCGACCACGAGTACCAAGCTCGTGATAGCGCCCGAGAGGAGCACGGCACCGAACCAGTCGAAGGTCCCCCGTTCTCCCGGCCGGTCCTGCGGCAAGAAGAGGAGCGTCATGATGAGACCCAGTATGCCGATCGGTAAATTTATAAAAAAGACCCAGCGCCAATTGAAATTATCGACGAGATAGCCGCCGAGGAGGGGGCCGATGACGGCAGAGATCGCGAAAGAGGACGACCATATGCCTAGCGCTTGCGCACGCGCTTTCGGTTCGGCGAAGGACTTGGCGATGAGCGACATGGCGGTCGGGTATACGGCTGCGCCGACGAGCCCCTGCAGGACGCGGAAGAAGACGAGCGAGGTGAAGCCCCAGGCGAAGCCGGCCATCATCGACACGACGATGAAGCCGACGAAGCTCCAGAGATAGATGACGCGATTGCCGAAGAGATCGCCGAGCTTGCCGAAGACCGGCACGAAGATGGCGTTGCTGATGATGTAGGCAGTCGCGATCCACGCCGCCGTACCGACGGTGATGCCGAAATCCCCCATGATCTTCGGCATAGCGAGGTTCACCACGGTGCGATCGAGGCCTATGAGGAGCGTCCCCACCATCACGGTCGTGAGCACGAGCCACGGATGCCCCGTGAGCCGATGAGCCGCTTTCTGAAGGGGGGCGGCGGACATGGCGTCTTAGCGCGTGTAGATCGTCATGCGTGCCGACATGCCGTTACGCAGCTGCGCGTATGCGCTCGTATCGAAGCGAGCTTTCACGTCGAACTGCTGCACCTGGCGCTGGTCGGAGATATTGAAAACAATACCGGATTGATTCGAGGTCGGAGCGATTTCGTCGACGATACCAGAGAAGATCTTCCCGCCGAACGCATCGACCGTGAAGGTGATCGGGTCGCCGACATGCACTTGCGCGAGACCCTTGTTCTCGTCGATGCGGCCGACGACGCGCAGCTGCGACGGGTCGATCATCGTGACGACCGGTGTCGCAGCACTCACCTGAGCGCCGACCGTATCATCGACTGAGACGACGAGGCCTGCCACTTTGCTCGTGATAGTCTGACTGCCCACTGACGCCACCGGCTGATTCGCAGCGACCGTATCGCCCGCCTGCACATAGAGCGCATCGAGGCGGCCGGGCGCGGCGGGTGTGAGACTGATGAGCGGCGCCTCTATGCCTGCCGTGTCGATAGACACGCGGCCGCTCGTGATGATGAGATACGCCGTCGCCGCGCCGACGATGATGATAAGGAGCGCGATACCGCCGATAGAGAAAAGTCTTTTCCGGGATGAGGTCATATTCATTTGTTATCAGTACCGAACGTGAGCACTTCCTGCCCCGCACTGAGCCCCGAGACGATTTCCGTCATGCCGGTGGCGCTCACGAGGCCGGTCGTGACCGACGTCTTCGCTGGTGCCGCGGATCCGTCCTTCACAAACACGAAGGCCTGATTGCCATCGGTGATGACGCTGCTTGAGGGGACGACGAGCGCGCTCGCCTTGCTCCCGCCTGACGATTCGATTGAGACGAGGGTCTGCCCCGGGACGACCGTCTGCCCGAGACGCGCGTTCATCACCGTGATAGTACCGGCAAAAGGTGCCGTGAGCACTGATTCGCGTAGCGCCACGTCGACGCCGCGCAGCGCTGCTGCTGCGGCATCGACGACCGCCTGCTGCGCATCGATATCGTTCTGCGTCGCCCCCGCCTGTGCGAGCGTGAGTGCGCCAGTCGCCGCCTTGTACGCCGTGTCGGCCGTGACGATGCTGGAGAGCGCAGCAATCATATTCAAGCGTCCGGCGTTCACACTCGTCTGATAGCCGACGATAGTCGCCGCAGAGATAGCGCCGCTCGGCGATGACTCGGCAAGGGCCGTAGTGAGGTCATCGAGAAATGCGGTAACCGTCTTCACATTCGCTTCGGAAGAAGCCACGGCACTCTCGGGATCGTCTGATGCTGCTGCAAGAGTAGCGTTCCAGGACGCGAGCACCGGCTCAAGCGTGACGCGCTCGGCCTGAATGCGATTCACCAACATCGCGTCCGCCACGAGGAGTGTGAGCTGCGCCGAGGCATTGCGCGGATTGGTGAAGAGCTGATCGGCTTTCGCATGCACCGCATCATCGGCATTCGTATAGGCTGCGGCGAGAGCATTCGTGAGTGTATTCGCTGCCTGCGTGACAGCGGTCTGATCTATCGCAAGCTGCTCGGGGCGCGTGCCGGCCTTGAGCGCCGCGAGGCGCGCTTGTGCCGCTTCGAGATTCGCTACAGCTCCGGCGCGCGTAGCGAGAAGCGATGATTGATCGAGCACGACGAGCGTCTCCCCGTCATTTACCCTCTGTCCGATAGCGACGGGAGTAGAGACAATCTGCCCCGGCACCTGGAAGGAGAGCTCCGAGCTCGCGCCGCCCTGCGCCGTGATCGGAGCCATGACGGCCGCCGTGTATTGCCCGGTCGGCGCGACAGGGCTCGCGGCAAGAGCAAAGCCGATGGCAACGGCAGCGATGATAAGCGCGCCGCCGATGACGACAACAGGCTTCGTGAGATAGGTCAGAACCGTCGTGGATTGTTCACGCATGCGAGTATATATTACTTAGATATTCGAACTATATCACGCGCCCGACCGCTGCGCAAATGCGAAGACCCGGCTTGCGCCGGGCTTCGCTTTGCGTGTTGCTCGGGGCGGTACGGTACCCGTACCCATATTCCAAGACTCATTCGAATTTGATTTGGAAGTTATACATCCCCATCGCGCACAGCCCCTGCAGGGTTCCTTGGGCTTGTTCAGCAGAGATAGCAATGTCTTCCGTGCCAGACGGCTGCAGGAATTTCTGGTATGAGAGCTTCGGGATTACCACGCTAGCCGAGCAGTCGAAGGTGCCGTTCGTGGTAACGCGCAAGATCGTTGGTATTCCGGCTTTTGCTACCACCACTCGCGGAGAGTAACCGCCCTTCGCGGTGATATCAACGAACTGTTTACCATCAACTATGGTAGCCGTCGGCGCCGTCACGCCCGCGCCATTCTCTTGAGGTTTTGCTGAAACGAACCAGAACGCCCATCCGATAAGTACCGCACTGGCAGCAAGAGCAATGATTATTCGTACGTTCATACTAGAAGTTGAAAAGTGGGTTAATAATTCCAGCCGTAGCAAGCGCACTACTGAGGTTCAGAACTGCAAGCGCTATGACAATTATGCCAGCCGTCTTGAAGAAAATCCCTTTCCATGGTTTGTGCACAATATTGAGCGATCCGAAGGAAAGGAACGCAAGCACCGGGAAAGTGCCGAGTGCAAAGACGAGCATCGTTAGGGCTCCTTGCGAGAAACTACCGGTTGAAAGTGCATAAAGCTGCATCGACTGCGTGAATCCGCACGGCAGAAAGAACGTGCCGACACCGATTAAAAGCGGCGCGAGGTAGTGATCCTTCTTGCTCCCCGCGACAATGTGCTTCGAGAAGCGCGTAGGGAGCGTGACTTGCAGTCTTTGAGTGAAATGGGAGACGTCGAGCAGGTTAATGCCGAGAATAAGCATGACGAGTGCAACGATACTACTCAATATCACGTTAGCCATGAGCCCGAGGTGAAGCGAGTTTCCAATTACGCCAACCAATCCACCCAGAATAAAGAATCCCCCGAGGCGCCCCACATGAAAGAGTACTGGCGTGCGCCAGGTCCCGCCCTCTTTCGCCGAACTAGCCGAGAGAGACAGCACCAAACCTCCGACTATGGCGAGACACGAGGAAACTGACGCTATAAGCCCTATGAGGAACGCTGTGCCGTAGCTCACCTTCGAGCTAGTAATAAGCGAAGTCAGTCCTGCCTTTTGTAGCAGAATGAATCCAGCAATGAGAACGAGCGCCACAGGAAGCGCATAGACGAAGTCTCCCCACCCTGCGTTATGGGCGCTTTTCTCAACCGCGATACTGTACCCATGGCTCTGTACGAGTTTCGTGAGTTCGTCGGCTATTTTCTCCGGCGTATTGGTAAACTCCCCCGCTACCGTCACCTGCTGTCCTGAAAGTGACACGTGCGCGCTCTCTACATTTGGAAGTTCGTTAAACATTTCCTCAATGAGGACGGTGCACGCTTTGCAGTGCATTCCCTTAACGTGAAATACGTGTGTGGTGGTGTTCATAGTTGTTTAGTTTTAAGACGTAGCGAATTCCCGACAACCGATACGCTCGACATGGCCATCGCAAATCCAGCAAACACTGGCGACAAAAGCCACCCGAACACCGGATAGAAGAGTCCGCTTGCAAGCGGAATGCCGATGATATTGTACGCGAAGGCAAAAAAGAGATTCTGCTTGATACCATGCATCGTTAACTTCGAGAGGCGTATCGCTTTGACGATCTTCGAGATATCACCATGAAGAAGCGTCATGCCGGCGCTCTCTATGGCAACATCGGTTCCCGTCGCCATCGCGATGCCCACGTCCGCTTGTGCGAGCGCTGGCGCATCGTTGATGCCGTCTCCCGCCATGGCGACCACACAACCCTGCGCCTGCAGTTCTTTAATCTTGTTCAGCTTGTCCTCGGGCATAACTTCGGCGACGATTTCGTCTATACCTACCTGCTTTGCAATGAAGTCGGCAGTTTGCGCATTATCGCCGGTGAGCATCACGACGCGTATACCGAGCTTATGGAGACTCGTAACCGCCTCTTCCGCTTCTGGCTTTATCGCATCAGCCACCAGCACGATGCCGAGTACTTTTGTAGTAGTGGTAAGAATTACCGGAGTTTTTCCTTCATGGGTTTCGCGTTCTATCGCACTCATATCGAGCGCAAGCGACAATTCGAGGATAAGACGCGGATTACCCGCGTAATATTCCACACCATCGATATTGCCACGTACCCCTCTTCCTTTGAGCACGCTAAAGTTCTCGACTTGCCGAAGGGCGACAGAACCTGTCTTTGCATACGAGACAATCGCGCTTGCAATCGGATGCTCTGACTTACTTTCAAGAGAGGCAAGGATGGCAACGAGCTCTTCTTCGCTTTTGTCACTTTGGTTTTGTATCGAGACAAGTTCTGGCTTACCTTTCGTAATGGTTCCTGTTTTATCAACGACAACCACGTCTACCTGGTGAAGCTTCTCTAGAGTCGCAGCGTCCTTGATGAGAATTCCTTCTTTTGCCCCCTTGCCAACACCCACGATAATCGCTGTCGGCGTGGCAAGCCCAAGCGCGCACGGACAAGCAATCACGAGGACGCCAACGAATGACACGAGACCGAATGACAACGCCTGTGCAAACCCGAGCGACGGAATACCGAAGAAAAGCCATGCACCGAGCGAAAGAAATGCTATAGCAAGTACCGCAGGGACAAAGACGCCGGAAATTTTATCAGCCAAAGCTTGGATTGGCGCCTTACTTCCTTGCGCCTCTTCCACCATATGTATGATGTGCGCCAGAAGTGTCTCCGAGCCGACCTTCGTTGCCCTGAAAGTAAACGAACCGGTGGTGTTCAATGTCCCTGCGACCACCGTATCACCCACACGTTTCTCGACTGGCACCGGCTCTCCCGACACCATCGACTCGTCCACATAAGACGATCCTCCAGTGAGGACACCATCGACAGGGATCTTTCCAGCTGGCTTTACGATGATGAGGTCGCCATGCACAACCTGCTCGACAGGTATCTCCACCTCAATACCGTCTCGAATGACAAGTGCTGTTTTTGCTTGGAGCATGAGGAGTTTCTCTATGGCGTCGCCTGTCTTTATCTTCGCGCGCGCCTCAAGGTACTTCCCGAACGTAATAAACGCAATCACAACAATAGCCACATCGAAATACGTGACACTGACGTTTACGTAAGGGCGTACCGCCTCACGAAAGACCGTGATGATAATACTATAGAGAAATGCCGCTGACGTACCGATGCCGATGAGCGTGTCCATGTTTGCGACACCGTAACGCAGAAACCGGTAGAACCCCATGAGGTACGGCTTCCCGACGACAAAAAGCGCGTAGGTTGCCATAAGCGCGAGTAATATATTGAGAGAGTCATTTAGGGATCGAGAAAGTGGCGCGACGGCGTCAAACTCTGCAAGGATATTCCACGCCATAATGACAATCGCAACTGCTGCCATAGGCATAACGGTGACTACCTTGGTCTTCATAGTGGCAAGCTCTGCGAGTTTCTCGGCTTTTGATTGATTAAGGCCGAGATGCGCTGCATGTTCGCTTTCGGACATTCCCATGTCGTGTGCTGATGGCGCATTGGTGACGAGCGAGTACCCGAGCGGCTCTATCTTCTTCGAAAGGTCCTGTGCACTCGTGACTGCAGAATCATGGGAGACTTTCGCCGCTTCTGTAGCGTAGTTCACTTCTACGGAATGGACGCCCTCGACTTTCTTGAGCGTTTTCTCGATGATGTGTGCGCAGGAGGCGCAATGCATTCCTTGGACTCGGTAGGTGCGTGACTCCATATTATTTTCTCTTAAGTTTGTAGACCTTCAGGACCTCTTCTACTGCCTTCCCTGTCTGGCCCGATGTCATCTGTTTGTGCACGCAATGGTTCAAGTGATTTTCCATGAGCGTGTCCTCAACACCGGAAAGCGCCTGCTTCACGGCGGAGCTCTGGGTGATGATGTCGATGCAGTAGGTGTCCTGCCCAACCATCTCTTGCAGGCCTCGGATCTGGCCCTCGATGATCTTGAGTCGTCGTATGACCTTCTGCTTCCCTTCGTCGTGCAAGTACTTCATCCCTGCAGCATATACCCCCCAGGGGTATAGAGCAAGTACTGTTGAGTGAACATTCAATATCGGAATCGGACTGGATAGTATGTTGTTGCCCAGGCCGGTACCGTACCCGTACCCATACCTGTAGATTAGGCAATAATATTTTTATGGGGCATTGCTGATTGTCTTAACTATTTCCTCAAGATCAGGAAACATAGTCTTAAATGAATCATCGACAATGGTCACGTCCTCGGGAATCGACTGTCTCATATGTAGCGTCGGGAAGAAATACGCAAACAAATGGTCGACTAACGCTTCCTTTCTCCAATGAGAAACAGAATGAGCATCAATAAGATACTGAATGGTCATATGGACGATTTCATGAACTATCGTCCCGGCAATCCGCTCTCTTTGAGAGGAATTTCTTATATTAACGATGAGCGAATTTCTAGCGGCATTGTAACTCCCGCCACTTCCATATCTCGTTAAACTAACTTCATAAGAATCACTTAACCGAAGGTCTTTTATCGCTCGCATCTTTTCGAATCCATCCTGGAAACCTCCCCACTGACTTAGAACATATTCTTCGATATCACGAAAATCTTGTTCCATATATTCGATGGAAACAGCCTTCTCTATCTCTTCCACAGAACTCATCTCCGTTATTTCTTGCGGCAGCTTTGCAAAATTATCTGGATACTTATGATCGCGATACCACGGCAGCCACTGAATGGTTTCCAAAACTCGCGCCACTTCCCTTTCTTTGCTGTAAATAAAAGAGAGGCTCACCTCTGATTTGTTCATATTTCGTATAGTACACCAACAATGAACCACGGCCGGCTAAAAGCCGGCCGTGGTTCATTTTACCTCTCATTAAGCAATGAAGAATCAGAGTAGACTTTTTAATTCCAGTGCGCGAACAAGCACATGCTCACCGACTTCGCCCCAATCAAAGTACTGTTTTATATCCTTCGGATCGATAAGTCTTATCTCGGTGACGCCTTCGCCATCGCTGGAGTCGGCATCTGCGACAAAGGGTCCGATTGGCGCTCGACGATACAGACCGCGCGTACCTGCACGGTGAGCCGATGCGGTTCAGAGACTTCTTGGTAGCCGATGACACGTTGCTTGAGCACGCGCATATTTGTTTCTTCGAACACTTCGCGCACAATCGCTTCCTCAACTGTCTCGCCCGGCTCTACCCCGCCACCTGGCGGCGTCCAATACCCTTTCTTGTCAGAATACACGATGACAAGTTGATCACCCACAAAACAGAACGCATGCACGCCGTGCACGGAAGAATATTCGTCTTCAACCATTTTTTTTGCTACGTAGCGACACATATTCCGAATCATAGATTGGCCTGTTTCCCAATCCATATGCGCCGCGTACCCCTCTACGAAAGTCAGCTCCTCTGAGCTTCTGAACACGCTACCTATCTGAAATATGCGCTCAAACCCCGAACCGACGAGTGCCTGCATTCTTTCTTCCATAGTCCCACTGTTGAAGCCTAACGTTCCACCAAAATACTCGGTCGTTACGACATATGATCTGCCTCCGTTATATTGTTTGCACAAAACTGGAGTCTGGACTTCAAGAAAATCTCGTGAACGAAAATAGTCTCGCCGAAGGGCGTGGATATCAAGCGCTACGCGAAGTATCTACTTGAAGCAGGCACGATCGAGGAGAAGCGACAACTGCTCGAGCAGTTGCGCGGGAAACTTGTTCTTAAAGGAAAAAACGTATCACTTGCTGCAGACTAAATAGATCCGGAAGACTTTTCCTCTGACATTCGCATTAATGTCTCCTGGTCCAGGCTTTTAATGTAAGTCTCCAGAGAAGACACATTCGCCCCTTCCGCCCTCATCCAATCGACAAAGTTCCTGAGCATATATCCTTTATATTTTTCAAATGCGCTTTGCAATACCTGAATCCCTTCTTCAGCCAAGAGAAAATCTTGATAGGTGACACTGAAGGAGGTGAGGGTGCCCATGACTGATTGTACTAACCCTGTACTGGCAACCATGAGCGTATCGGTTCGCGGACTTCCGCCGACGAAAATCTTTGCTTCGCCTTTGACGTCGCCATCCTTATGCGGTCTTTGCATAAAAACTTTCGACTGAATGTATTTCATTGTGGAGTGTGAACCCATTTCAGATAAGAAGCTGAAGATTGGGTCATAACCCTCCCTACCGAGTTTTTCACGAACCCCTTTCGGGCGTAATCCCCAACGTGCCTTCTTTCTGTCCTCTGAGGTCTCGCTCGCCCACAAATCCAAGTATTCCGGCTTTTTGCTAAAAAGTTCTATTTGATCTAAGATTTCGTGAACTGTGCGCTGATGTGCTAAGGCTTGCGGTGTATAGCCGTGCTGAGTCAAATGCCTGGAAACAATCAACTCATCAAGAGCTGAGCAATACAGACTCAGGAGCGCCAGATCTGGACCGTGAACCGAACCGCTGATTACATCATGTATAAAATCTGCAATCAGTTGGACATGCTCAAAGAAGAAATCATCGGTCTCCTGCAAGATTTTCTCTTTGAGATGCGTTCCCGCCTCGAGAGATTTTGACAGCTCCTTTATGTCCCAATGTCGACCTTGAGATTTTGCGTGCAGTCTAGCAAGACGTCTTTTCTCGACACTATCGGGCATTTTATTTAGAGCCTCCGCAGTCGCTTCTCCTATAGCATCAAATGCCTTGTCTCCCACGAGTTTCGCCTCCGCATCGAGGCTGTGATAGTTGTCTTTCACAAACTCTAGATACCTTCGAATACCAGCACTCAAATCTCCAGATGCTTTTGCAATCTGGAAAAACTCAATTAATTTCCCCTTCAGCTCGTCCTTTGTGATCAGGGTCGAATCTATAGTTTGTTCGTGATCCATACTCCAACTTTATCTCTAAAATGCAAAGATCGCGACAATTGTCGCGATCTTTGCATACGTGATGCCTGCCGATACCGTACTGACCTTTAGGCGAGCCGGTACTGGTTCCTGGCGTCACAACCGTGTTGCTGGGTCCATAATCGAATCGACGATTTCGCCCCGTATTTGCTAGAGTTCGATCCCTGCTCCCATTTTTTGCTTTGCTCGCTACAGTTCGATTCCTGCCCCCATTTTTTCTTTATTCCGCAGCAACAAGCTCAGAATAAAATTCAACTTCGTTCTCAGGCAAGAACTTCATCTCCTTCAATCGCTCTTCACTAATAACGTATGCACGATTAATCCCGAGTCGCGACAGAAAGTGAACGTTGTGCGATACAACTACTAGCGCACCTGAAAAATCCCGGAGGGCGTCAGCGATAATATCTAGCGTTTCAATATCAAGATTGTTCGTAGGTTCATCAAGAACGAGCAGATCAATCGGTTTAGACGTAACCTGCGCAAGGACAAGACGAGCGATTTCTCCGCCCGAAAGTGTCCCAGACTTTTTCTTGATGCTCACATCCACGCCAAAAAGAAACTTGCCGAGCTGACCTCGAGCGGCATTTTCATCTAAGTGTGGATTCGCCTGCAGAAGATTCTCGAGAATGGAGAGTTCGGGATCAACAGATTGATATTTCTGATCCATATACACCGCATCGAGATTTTCTCCACGCCTGATTGTCCCTTCGAACGAGAACGGGCCTGGCATACCCATGAGTGCCTTAACGAGGAGGCTCTTCCCCGAGCCATTCTTACCAGTGAAGACGATGCGGTCGCCAAATTCTATACGCAGACTGATATCCTGAATTAGATTCGTATTTCCCACTCCAAGCAGGCCGTCAGACACGCTAACGAGCATCCGCTTAGAACGCTCCGCGCCGACAGCAAGATCAAGATGTGCCGTCTTTCGTTTCGGTCTTTCCAATTGCGAGACGTGTTGCTGTCGCTCTTCCATCATGCGGTCTTGTCGGCGTTTCAGTTTCCCCGCCTCCCGTTCGGCCATGTTGGTGCGGTGCGCCTCGGCCATTTTGTCCCGACTTGGCTCAAGTTTAGCAAGCCTCCCGGTACGTGCGGCACGAACGACCCGAGTCTCGCGAGCTTCAATTGCTCTGCGTGCTTTCTTCACGTCTTTCTTTGCTGCTTCAAGATCGCGTTCACGGGCTTCATCGGCTAGTCGCTTCTGTTCCTGGTACTCCGAGTAGTTGCCACCAAAGCGGGACAGGCTTCCCATGTCGATCTCCCAAATGGCAGATACGACATGATCCAAGAACAAAGGGTCATGAGATACCACAACGAACGCGCCCTTAAACGTAAGTAGGTAGTTCTTCAAGACTTCCAGACCTTCGACATCGAGATGGTTAGTCGGCTCATCGAGCAAGAGGATATCTGGCCTATCCGTATCGGCTATGGCAATCAACAGCTTGGCAAGCTCGCCTCCAGATAGTGCTCGCATTTCTTTATCCTTAGTAATACTCGGCACACCAAAGAGTCGACCGAGTGACGCCTGTACGAGGGGCCATGAGATACCTTTGCTTTTGAGAAAAACAACCACCGTGTCAGCCTGCTCGAAAAGCGCGAAATCCAGTTGCGGGACATAATGGACTTTCCCGATGACATTCACGTGCCCAGAGCTTGGTTCTGCCACCTTAGCCAGGATCTTAAGAATCGTCGTTTTCCCTTCGCCGTTCTTTCCAATGAGTCCTATGCGATCGCCTTTGGAAAGGGGAAACGTAAGCGCTTTAAATAGCGTTTTATCCGGAAGTTCGAACCCTATGTCTTTTGTAGAGAGAAGTATTTGCATACGCATACCGGGGCGTGTGTCGGCCCCGTGATTAGCTGATAAAAGCTTATGCGTAATACTTCATTGGAGTGAGTTTAGTATACCACATAAGTTGAACGGTGAATATTCTCGCCACCCACGGAAGGACGGGGATCGGGAACCGCTGTAGACACTGAGTTTCGCCAGTTCGATTCCCGCGCCCCCCGCTTAAAATCAGGCCGACTTGGATGTGATTGCAACACGAAACGTCGTTCAATACGAGAATCGGAATCGAACTGAATATCTGTTGTATTTGCTACATAACAGAAAAAGCTCGCATGGTATTTGCGAGCTTTTTCTGGTGAACACCCTGAGCGGTACAGTACCAGTTTTGATGCCTGTCGGTACTGGTTCCTGGCGTCACAACCGTGTTGCCGGGTCCATAATCGAACTGGACTTTCTACGGCCTAGATACTCAAGTTCGATTCCTGCCCCCATTTTTTACTTTGCTCGCTGCGGTTCGATTCCGACGCCCATTATAAAAAGAAATCGGGGTTATCCAGCAAGTGAATAACCCCGAAAATTTTCGAGCCCAAGGATCAAGCAAAAGAATTAAATTGCAAAAGACCCAAGAACTCAAGCAGCAAGAATCACTGCGGAAGGAAGCCGGAAGCCGAGCCGTAGTTGAAGTCCGCATTGCCGACCCCGCACGCGTCGAACTTGAGCTCGTCGTCGTCGAAGTTCCAGATCGGGGCGCGCGAGAACTCGTGCTCGTCACTCGGCTTGAACTCGTCGCCGGCGCAGTCGATGTAGAGGTCATTGTCGTGCTGAAAACGTTCCGGATGCGTGAGGAGCATGATGCCGACGGCAAATGCGCCGAGGCCAAACTCGTTGCCGAGCAGGATCTCACGCACACGACGAACGGAGCGACCACGGTGGCGTATGCCGAATTGGGCTGCGACCACAAGGATGTCGTACTTGCTCTGCTCTTCAGCAAGCTTCTGGAACATACTTACCGTCTTCGCTGATTGGCGGAGCTGATCAGGACCCAGTTCACCTTCGCGGTAGTTGTAGAACGCACCGTTACGGGATTCATTGAGTTTGTTCAGCACCAGTTGGACGGCTTCACCATAGGTTGGTGCGAGCGACTGCCACTTCGGGATGGCGAACCATCCGTTGTCGGCATTCTTCGGCACTTCACGTTCGGCAAGCTTCTCGTCGGCAAAGCCAATACCAGGGAACATCTGACGGAGGATGTTGGTCTGCTCGGTGATACTCTTCGGCTTCTTGTAGCCAGAGAGGTAGCCGTACGTCGAGGATACTTCTTCGTTCTTGTACTTGTCGAAGACCGACAGGTCTTTGAGCGAGGCGAGCACTGCGATACGGATAGCTTCGGAGAATTCGTCGCCGTGTTCGATGACGCGTTGAGCGCCAGGGTTGTCGAGGCCGAATTCACCGAGGACTTTCTCGATGGCGTCGGAGCCAAACCGGTTGATCTGCTTGATTTGACCGGCTGTTGCTTGTGCAGCTTGAGTAATCGTCGTCATGACGTTATCCCTTGTCCCGAACCGTCGGGTGAGCGACTCTGTCCTCCCATGAGGCGAGCTGCGTACGACCTAGTTAGCTATCTTGCGATAACAATTGTAAAAGATAGGTCGCACAAAGCTCGCTTCATGGGGAGTGATTCTTGGGATGGAAAGAGCCTGAGAGCTGCCGTTAAGATAACATGGATTATGCATATCGTCAATGGTCATTGCCGGCAACCCTAAAACTGTACTGACCCCTCGGGAGGACGGGAAGTCAGGAACCGGCGTATTCACTTTCTTTCGCCAGTTCGATTCCTGTGCCCCTGCTCAAAACCAGATCAATTTTGATGTGATTGCGACACGAAACTGCACCGAATACGAGAGCCGGAATCGAACTGGAAATATGTTGGAAATGCTACATAACAGAAAAAGCTCGCATTGTATTTGCGAGCTTTTTCTGGTGAACACCCTGAGCGGTACAGTACCAATTTTGATGCCTGTCGGTACTGGTTCCTGGCGTCACAACCGTGCACCCGCCGCCTGCTGGCGCTGGGCACTGCACTCGCCTTCGCTCGTTTGTTGCGGGGGCGCGAATCGAATCGACGATTTCGTCCCGTATTTGCTAGAGTTCGATTCCTATCCCCATTTTTTACCTTACTCGCTATAGTTCGATTCCCGCGCCCATGCTCAGATATTCTTATACATCAGATCATGTATGTTTATCTCACAATCTCTGATTTGAAGAATTGCTCTTGGAAATTCGTCATCGTGCGGATTTCTTCGTCTGAAAAAACATTCCCTTCTGGCACGACAATCAGTTTGTCATCATCATCGTTGGTGCGGTGAATAATCGCAATGCACTCGCCCGTAAATGTCTCGACAGGGGTATCGACGCCAAGCAAATACGCATCGAGTTCTTCTCCATCGGGTGAGATAGTATCTGGCACGAAGCCATAGTTGAGCTCATACACAAATCCGTGCTTCGGGTGCTTCGACCCGAGCTGTCGATCGATTTTTATCGCAACCGTCTTACCGAGATATTCGGCAGAGTTGGTTATTTTGTTTTCCATATTGCTGGTCGGTTGTTTTTCCATATTGTTAAGTATACTTCGATACACTTCCAAATGCTTCTACTCCTAAATCAGAAACATGCAGCCCCGCTCCGTCCTTGCATGTATAAATCTCCCGCCCGTGCGTGCGTTGGTATTCTGTAAGATGCATGTGCTCGTACTGATCGCCCGTGAAGTGCGGATGAAACTCGAAATCGACAAAACCGAAGCCCGAGAAGTCGATCATGCCAACCTCATTCTCGTCACCAAATTTCGCGAGCTCGATCGATGGTGTGCACATAATGCTCCCTGCGCTCGCACCGACAAGGACGCCACCGTTTGCTAGATGCTGTTCAAGCAGTGTCTGGAGTCCGCGCTTCCGTGCACTATCCATGAACGTGAACGTATTCCCTCCCGAGAGATAGATGGCGGCATAGGAAGAAAGTCCTGCAAGCATTTCATCCGTAAAGGCATCTGAGAGGTCGAAATAGTCGATGCGGATGTCGGGACTAATGGCAGTATAGTCGGCAATGGTGGATTGGTAATATGGTTGGTCGCCAGTCTGCGGACTTGAAGATATATATGCCACCTTCGTGCCGCGCTTGAGAATCTCTCTGGCGAGCGCTTCGCGCAGACTCTCATCGAGCGGGCTCATCATGCTGAGGAGGAAGATACTCTTGATCATATTGTTATACTAACGCACGCCGCCCACTCCAAACAGGAGCTTGAATCTGGTTTTATCTTTTGGGACTTTCTTGAAACCCTCGTTAGTCGAGAATATATACACCGTCTTTCGTATCCAAATACGAACATAATATTCCATTACACGTGGTGGTCTCACGAATCTTGAGACTCGATATTCCCGATCACCATCTTCGTATTCAGTTGAGAAGAACGTGCCATTCCCAATCCCAACTTCGGCGTAGATCTTCATACACGCAATGATACTGGACAAACACAGAAGCCGCGACGTGCGTCGCGGCTTCTGTGTTCTTTTCGGAAATATGCTCACTTAGTCAAGTTTTTCGATTCGCACGCCCACGACACCATACTTCTGCTCGTCTTCGTCCGAATAGAATTGTTTAATCTGACTGAAGAGAAACTCCCTGCTCTCGCCGCCAAAGAGCGCCGGCTCATGGTCCGCGAAAAGGTCTTTAAACGATTGATAGCGAAGAAGCCCGATAACCTTCGTACGCACCTTGTTTTCTGGGTGATCGTTCTCACTGAACTCTATCTCATCACCGAGCGCGATTTGTTGGCGCTTCTCATCAAAGAGACGCGACTCAATGACCTTCGCACCAGAAGCAATCTGATTGAAAGGCTCTGTCGATAATTTCATCTGGTGTTGCATGCGCTTTTTTATTTTTCGGAGCTTCATGCCTAGCGGTACTGTACCCGATTTCAGAGATTTCTGATGGGGGACGGTACTTGACACTGACTCACAACCGTGTTGCGGGGGCCGGAATCGAACCGGCGTCTGGAGGTTATGAGCCTCCCGAGGTACCTCTCCTCTACCCCGCTATATGTATTCTACTTTTCTTACGGGAAGCTTTGCAACTGCCCTCCCGCCTGTGGGACACAGCTCTCCTCTACCCCGCTATGTTATAGCTATCATGACCTGAAGAGCTTCGCACTCGCCCTCCCGCTTGGATTACCAACTCTCCTCTACCCCGCTATATGTATTCTACTTTTCTTACGGGAAGCTTTGCAACTGCCCTCCCGCCTGTGGGACACAGCTCTCCTCTACCCCGCTATAATTTATATGATAC
>JAJXUR010000020.1 GCA_021782715.1 bacterium | reverse complement strand
AATTCCTCGAGCGCCGTATTGAATGCTTCGGCCGCGAGGACGATGCTAATGGCAATGGCGACGAGCGCGAACTCCACTGCGGAAATGCCGACAAACACGCCGAGCGCGACGGCAAGCACCGCGCATACGACTTCAATCTTGAAGTTGCTCTCCTCTCGCCACGCGAGCAGGAGTCCGGTAGAGGCATAGGACAAGCCGCGGAAAAATCGTCTCAACATATGCGAGGCAGTATACACCCTAAAAGAAAAACACCCCACGAATCGTGGGGTGTTTTTCTTGCTGATCGTTAGATCTTGCTGACGTTGACTGCGTTCGGGCCTTTCGGGCTTTCCCCGACCTCGAAGCTGACCTTGTCTCCCTCCTGGAGCTCGTCGAACGAAATGTTCTGGAGCTCGTTGGCGTGGAAGAAAAGATCCTTGTCCTGGCCGTCGCGCTTGATGAAGCCAAAGCCTTTGTCAGTCTTCTTTGCAACTGTTCCTTGTTCCATAGATGGTAGCGATATTTTTACGTGTCTAAGATATCAAGTCAGGAGCCGAAGATTGAAGCTCGATCCCACTTCTTTTGGATCCAGCTCTGGTTGATGCGTCAAGACTACCATAGACGATTGAAATGGTCAACCGATTCGGCGCCCGTTTCCAGGAGACCGGTCAGGCGAGGACGTCGTGAGAACGAAGCCAGTCCATCACTTTCCGGCGGTGTTGATCGAGCGACCACACGTTTCCGCGACGCGGAAAGAGCGCGGCATGCGTGCTTTTGAACTCCTCAAGCAACGGTGCCGAAGCCTTCGGGAAGGCAGCCGGAAGGTTCTCATTGTACAGGGAAAGAAAATCCGCGAGAGAGCGCTTCTTCTCGCTGCGCAAGCGGTCAAGATCCGGGGTTCTCATTGCTGTTCATAGTACCACAAAGTCATAAATATGTCATCCTTCCGGGCGTCTCCCTCTAGCCGCAGTCCAAAATGACTCATCACACGAGATGGGATGTCCCCAACCGCTGGGCTTCGTTTCCGCGACTTTATACTAGAATAGATAGATGAACAAAATAGAAGATCAATCATTCGCGGTGCTGAGAATCGTGTTCGGCGTAGTATGGCTCATCGACGCCTCTTTCAAGTGGAATCCTGCCTTCCTGAATAATTTCACCGATTACCTTGTCCAAGGCGCGCAAGGCCAATCAGTCCTCGTACAAGCATGGATACACCTCTGGATGAACGGTGTGAGCATCAATCCGTACGTGTTCGCGATTATCGTCGCCATAGCCGAGACAGCTATTGCCCTCGGCCTCATTTTCGGCCTCTTCACCGAAATTGCGATTGCCGGCGGCATCGCCATGACGCTTGTCATCTGGTCGACTGCCGAGGGATTCGGCGGCCCGTACATGAGCGGCTCCACCGACATCGGCGCGGCCATCATTTACGCGATTGTCTTTGTCGCTCTCTGGCTCGGCCGCTCGTGGCGCTACTACAGCGTCGATGCGACACTTCGGAAGAAGCTCCCCTTCCTGTATCTGCGCTGGTAAGAATCGTGATATCATCTTCCAATGAAAAACATCACTCCTGAAAAGCGCGCGCAGCTCGTATTCTTTCTCGCGTATACAAGTGCAGCGCTCGCCGTCCTGAGCATACTCGCGATAACCGGTATCGAAGCCTACGTACGCTGGACACTGAACAAAGACTTCACCTTCCTCGGCGGCTCCTCGCTCTCGGCACTCGTCATTTCTGCCTTCGTACTGATGGCGTGCATGGTCTACGCATATCGCCCGGGGGACCGCTGAGATCCTGAAGAGGATCGCACGCAAGAAAGCCATCCCTTTCTCGGATGGCTTTCTTGCGTGCGCTCGATATAGGGAGCAGCGGAGCCTTACCAGAAAGCGCGGAAATATCCGAAGATGAGGAGCCCGACGATGACCGCTGCCGAATTTATAGAAAGGATCCAAAGATACCCTGAGAGATACCAGTCCGCTACTTCGCGCTTACCATCCTGTTTGGCTACCGCTACCAGTATCGCCTCGATAAGAAAATAAGCCGCCTGGAAGATGATGAGCGAGGCGAAGACAATCGGAGAGACGAGCACATCGGAACCGGGAAAGACGATCGAGGAGCCGGAAATCTTCAATCCAAAGAGGATGATATTAATCGAAAGCGCGATAGAAACGAGGATCGCTATGCTCCACGCGAGGATACCCCAGGCCTTCATGCCCCGCTTCAAAAGCTGGAGATAGCCGTGCGTGAGGGCATAGAGACTTCCGGCGACGGCGAGACCGAAGAAGAAAGACAGACTGCTAGCGGAACGCCCGCCGTTCCACGGGAACAGGATCGCGAGGCATACCATGAGGAATGACGCCCCGAGCGCCGTCGAGGCGTGCGAGAGGAATGGGATGAAAGCGAAGATATCAGCGTCTGCCGTGTCGGCGGTATGCTGCTCAGCCTCTGTCGTCGTAGTGGAAATCATAAGAGATAAATTGATACTCACACCTAATCAAATGCCTATGCGGACTTCTCCCGGACCTGAAAAGATTCTACCACTGTTCGCAAGGCCCTGCCTGCGTCCGAAGGACAACAAGCAACCACCGTGCGCGTCTCTAGATATGCGGCATGCCGGCAAGGTATACTCCTCTTATCCTATGTCTTCAGCATCCGGACTCGAGCCTATTCTGTCACGTGACGCACGAGAAGAAGTTCGTACCCCATCAGGGGCTGGATTGCAAAGCGGCTCCATCGATACGCTTCGCACGCGTTATGGCTACAACGAAGTGCCCGAACACCGCGAGAACCTCTTTCTGCTCTACCTGAAAAATTTCTGGGGGCCGCTCCCGTGGGCGCTCGAGCTCACGATACTCATCACGTTCTTTGTCGGGAAACAAGTAGAGGCCATCGTTATCATACTTCTCTTCCTCTTGAATGCCGGCATCAATATCTACCAGCATCGATCCGCCAGCGCAGCGCTCGCCGCTCTTCGGAAGAACATCCAGATAACCGCGCGCGCGAAACGGGACGGCGTTTGGATAACGTTGCCGGCTCGAGAACTCTTACCGGGCGACGTGATCCGCTTGCAGACGGGAGATATCGTCTCCGCAGATGCGACCCTCATCGAAGGAACGCTTAGTGTCGACCTCTCGATGCTTACAGGCGAATCGCTTCCAAAAGGGAGCACGGCCGGCGAAGAGATATCCTCCGGAGGGGTCATCCGTCGCGGTGAGGCTACCGCCCTGGTGGAACGGACAGGCGCCGACGCTCGTTTCGGCGCGACAGCCGGACTCATCGAGACATCCCATGCGCCGACGCACATGGAGCAGGTCATCTTCTCCGTCATACGGTATTTCTTCTTCGTCAATATCGCCCTCATCATCATTATTGTCATATTCGGCGTATTCACCCACGCGCAGAGCGGACAGATCCTCAATTTCGCCGTCGTGCTTCTCCTCATGTCGGTACCGGTTGCCTTCCCCGCTATGTTTGCTGTCGCGCAGAGCTATGGAGCGCTTCAGTTGGGAGAACAGGGGTCGGCAAAAGTCCTTGTCCGCCGCCTCGGCGCCGTGCAAGACGGTGCCATGATGGATGTGCTCTGCAGCGATAAGACCGGAACACTCACGACAAACCATCTGGCCGTAGGAGAGATAACGCATTACGGATCCGCCGACGATGCGAGCGTCCTCGCTCTTGCGGGCATCTGTAGCGATAAGGCCGACAGCGATTCAATTGATGATGCGATCTTCGATCGCATCGCGAGCGACAGGATACTGCTCCCTACGAGGACCGGTTTCGAACCATTTGATCCCGCCGCGAAACGAACTCGTGCCACATTCATCGATCAGGATGGAAAAATTCGCAGCGTCGACCTGGGATTGCCTGAGGCACTACTGTCTCCTGATGTCGCCTATGCAACCGAGGCGCTTCTTGATGTGAGCCGCTTTTCCGAGAAAGGATTCCGCGTCCTCGCGGTCATCCAGAGCGGCGAAAGCGGGAAACGGTGCGAAGGGTTGCTAACGCTCTCGGACCCAATCCGCCCGGACGCGAAGGATCTTATCCGAGACCTAGCCGCAGCCGGGATACGAACCGTCATGATTACCGGCGACGGCCGGCAGACGGCCGGTGCGGTCGCCGCCGAACTCGGACTCACCGGAGACGTGTGCACGCCGGAAGATCTGCGCGCCGATCCGAGCATCGCCTTACAGGCGAGCGTCTTCGCGGAAGCTTTCCCTGAAAATAAGATTGCTATTATCGAGGCGCTGCAGCACGCTGGCCACGTGGTCGGCATGACTGGTGACGGCGTGAATGACGCTCCTGCTCTCCGGCAAGCAGAGATAGGCATCGCGGTCGAAAATGCCGTCGACGTCGCTAAGCAATCCGCGAGCCTCGTCCTTACCAGTCCGGGATTGGGAGGCATCCTGCACATGATTACCGTCAGCCGAGAAGTCTATTCCCGCCTGCATACCTGGGCGCTCAACAAGATCATCAAATCGATTGAAGTGGTCCTATTCACCGCCGGTATATTCTTCATGACACGCTCCTACATACTCTCGCCGCTCCTTGCGGTCCTGTTGCTCTTCGCGAATGATTTCATCGCCATCTCCCTCGCCACCGATCGGACCGGATCCATCACCCGCCCTGTCCGTTGGGATGTCGGGAGACTTGTTCTCGGTTCCAGTATCCTTGCGGCCGCGCCGCTCCTGTGCCTGACGCTCACCTACAGCATCGCGCATCTTGTCATCGGATATCCGTTCGGCACCTTGCGGACCGTCGTCTACGTCTCGCTCGTCTACTACGGCATCACGACGCTCCTCTCGATCCGAGCCTGGCCGAGCGGGCTCAGTACGCAACCGAGCCGAACGCTCTTTCTCGCTATCCTGTTCTCTTTCGTCTTTACGCTTGCGATAGGAGTCTCAGGATTCCTCATCGCGCCTCTATCGCTCTCCGTCATCGGGCTCATCATGGCGGCCGCAGCGCTCAACTTCTTCATCGTGGACGCATTGAAACGGCTCTCGCTCGTGCAACGGCTTCTCGGGGTATCCTTCTAACCAAGGCACCGAAGGGCGAATAAGCCGCTGCCGAAGCCTCTTGCTATATCTTTGCGGTACGAGTACCGTTCCCCACGGAGCAGTCACCTGCCCTTTCACACCCCCATGTTTGTTCAAGGAGATTCAAGATGGCCAAGGCCCAGAGTAAGCTATTTGTCCTCGACACCAACGTACTGATGCATGATCCGTCGAGTCTCTTCCGCTTCGAAGAGCACGATATCTTCGTGCCCATGATGACCCTCGAGGAACTCGACAACAACAAGAAAGGCACGTCGGAGGTGGCGCGCAATGCCCGGCAAGCGAGCCGTATGCTCGATGGGATCGTCTCAGCCGACAAGGAAGACATCAAGCTGGGCATCGCCCTGGCGGGGCCGTCAGGCGGCCTGGCCAGCGGCCGCCTGTTCCTGCAGACCGAGGCGATCGACAGCATTATCCCCGCCTCACTGCCCACCGCCAAGGCGGATAACCAAATCATTGCCGTAGCGATCCACCTGTCGGAGAAGTCTCTTAAACGCCCCGTGATCCTGGTCTCGAAGGATATCAACATGCGCATCAAGGCCCGCGCGCTGGGCCTGACGGCGCAGGATTATTTCAACGACAAGGTTCTCGAAGACACCGACCTTCTCTACACCGGCACGCGGGAACTTCCTGCCGACTTCTGGGATACTCACGACAAGGACATGCAATCTTGGAAGCAGGACGGCCGATCTTTCTATCGCATCCAAGGACCGCTATGCCCCGGACTCCTAACCAACGAATTCGTCTGGCAGGAAGAAGGGTCACAGCCGTTCTATGCCTGGGTGCGCGAGACCGACGGCAAGAGCGGCGTGTTGGAGACACTGACCGATTATGGTCACAAGAAAAACGCCGTCTGGGGCATCACCGCGAAGAACCGCGAGCAGAACTTCGCACTCAATCTGCTCATGGACCCCGAAGTCGACTTCGTCACCCTGCTCGGCCAAGCAGGTACCGGCAAAACGCTCTTGACGCTCGCCGCGAGCCTGACCCAAGTACTGGAGACCAAGCGCTATTCGGAAATTATCATCACCCGCGTCACAATACCGGTCGGCGAAGACATCGGCTTCTTGCCCGGGACGGAGGAAGAGAAGATGACGCCGTGGATGGGTGCCCTCGAAGACAATCTCGATGTGCTCGACCACGATGCCGAGAAGGCGCCGAATGGCAGCGATTGGGGCCGCGCCGCGACCATGGATCTGATCCGCAGCCGTATCAAGATTAAATCGCTCAACTTCATGCGTGGTCGGACCTTCCTCAGGAAGTTCCTCATCATCGATGAGGCTCAGAACTTGACGGCGAAGCAGATGAAGACGCTCATCACGCGTGCCGGCCCTGGCACCAAGGTGGTCTGTCTGGGCAACATCGCGCAGATTGACACGCCGTATCTGACCGAAGGCAGCTCCGGCCTCACCTACGTCGTCGATCGCTTCAAAGGCTGGCCGCATTCGGGCCACATCACCCTGCAACGCGGCGAACGTTCGCGTCTCGCCGACCACGCGGCAGAAGTGCTCTGAATCCTACAGTTCTTTACCCCCGCTTCGCGCGGGGGTTTCCTTTTGCTCAAACATAACGGACGATTTTAGAACCATTGATTGGCCGAAAGAGTATCCCGCTCCAGAGTTTACGATCAAGCAAATCCAAGAATTACTCGCCTCGTAGCGGTGCTACACTATGACCATTAGCAGATAACGACATACAGGTATGAAAAAGACATTCGTAAGTATCGCGGCAGGAGCAGCACTCTTTGCCGCCACAGCGGTGCCGGCATTTGCAGCTGGGGCTGGATATGGGACACAGCCTGGATATCCTGTGGCGAATGGGAATACGCCCTGCGCAAATCATGGTGCATTTGGAGCATTTTCTGGAACTCCTGGAATTATAGCGACATGGGTTGCTGCAGATCAGGCGGCCGGCATCTCGCTCGGTTCGGAGACAGGTCCCGTAAACAGCGGGCTTTGCGGCAACCCGCAGAACTGAACTGTTTCTGAAAGCAAAACACCCGTCCTAGGACGGGTGTTTTGCTTTCAAGGCGGGTCGAGACACG
>JAJXUR010000019.1 GCA_021782715.1 bacterium | reverse complement strand
GCAGACTGCGCAGACCCGACGGCCGTGATAGGCGTCATCGTAGCCCATCGAGTGACTGCCCGCGTACCCATCATAGGAAAAGACGAATGGGTGCTTGCAGAGCTTCTGCAGAGCGGCCCGATCCGCTATGATCTCTTTCTGCAGAGCTTTCTGCTTCGCGACGGTGATCCCGTCGTTCACCGCGAGCGACATCTTCTTGAGCAAGGCGCGTCGCGCGACGATCAGCTCAGGATTGAGTACCGACCGCACGAAGATCCTGTTCGCCATCTCCGCGATTTGACGGCCGAGACCGCGAACCTGAGATTCCGCGGCGACTTGCATTGACCGGAGCTTGGCGATCTCCCCGTCCCGCCTTCTCATGTTCACATCGAGTTCCTCCTTCTGCTTCCGGAGAGTGGACAAAGCGCACCTTAATTCTTTCATCGTCTCCGTCTTCTTGAGCCTATCGGCCATTTCGATCTCCTCGTGGTATACGTTGTATAAAGCCCTATGGAAAGGACTGCCTGCCGCAGCATACTCCTCGGGTGGAGAAAAAGAAACCGAGCAGGTTATATCCATCGTACGACGACAATATTCGGAGCATGAGCATCCCAATGTTAGTCTCAATCAACCCTCGTCTCGAGATAGAGCCGCTCCACCTTACTCCGCGCCCAGGGCGTCTTGCGCAAGAACGTGAGGCTCGAGGTGATGCTCGGGTCCTTAATGAAGCAATTGATCGTGATGCGCCGCCCGAGCTCTTCCCACCCGTACCGCTCGACCAGATACTCCAAAACCTTCTGGAGGGTCTTGCCATAGAGAGGATCGTTGGGGTGCTCTTGCATAGCAGCGGATCAGTGCTTCTTCTTAGCCGATTTTCTGAGCTTGATGGCCTCAAGAACCGCTTCGCGCGCCGGGGAGACAGCCTCCTTGCCGCCCGCCATCCAGGGTTTAGCATTCGCCGACTTGCTGAGCGTTTTCTTAACGAAATAGGGTACGGGATGTTTCTTGGTCATGGAAATACAGTAAGCTTGGGTGTTCTGCACAGAGCTGGGAGGCTTGGAATCGGACCAAGATTCACGGCTTCAAAGGCCGCTGTCCTACCATTAGACGACCTCCCAGCTCTGTGCACAACAAAACCATTAGACGATCTCCCAGCTCTAGGCGGAACAATAAAACTCTACCACTACTTCGCTGATTCGTCAGGAAAGAGTTCGAGGACGGCAAGCTCAAGCGGAAGAGCCGGGATGGGCGCGTAGCGAATGCGGTCGACGGCCGCGAGGAAAGCGAGCATAGTCGCGTGCATGATGCCATTCCCGCTCGCGAACTTCTCGAGCGCGGCAGATTCGTCCGCGCCGAGCTCGCTCTCTAGCGAGGCGCGGAGCTCGGGCGCGTACCGCAGGAGGAGTGTCGCGCGAAGCGCTTCTATCACGAGCTCGAGGAAAAGCTTCATGTCGGCCCCGCTCGACGCCGCGTCCTCGATGGCCTCGAGCGCCTTCCCGCGCTCGCCTATGGCGAGCGCGTTTATGAGCGCGTGCACTTGCTCGCGACGCGGTGCACCGGTCCATTGTTCAACCCATACACGAGAAATCGTATTATTTTCTCTCCTAGTCCCTTTCATTACTTCAAGACCAGGGAGTTCTTCTTCACTCATTAAGACTTTCTGCAGTATCGAGAGCGCGTCGCGATACGAACCCTCGGCGAGCATCGCGATGAGCTCAGCAGCGTCGCTCGCGAGCGTGTACCCCTCCTTCTTCGCCACGACGGTGATCATCTTGGCGAGCACCGCACGCGTCGGCTTCTTGAACTCGAATACCTGGCAGCGCGACTGCACCGTCTCGGGCACCTTCTCGAGCTCGGTCGTCGCGAGGATGAACACGGCATGGGAGGGCGGTTCCTCGAGCGTCTTTAAGAAAGCATTCCACGCGCCCTTGGAGAGCATGTGCACCTCGTCGAGGAGGTAAACCTTGTAGGGCGAAGCGAACGGGAGCGTGTACACGCCGTCGGCGAGCGTGCGAATGTCCTCGACACTGTTATTGCTCGCCGCGTCTATCTCATAGAGGTCGTTATCAGTGCAACCGATCGCAGCAGCAAAGATGCGCGCGACGGAGGTCTTCCCGAGACCGCGGCTGCCGGAGAAGAGGTAGGCATGACCGATGTTACCTGATTTTGCAGCCTCTTCGAGCGGCTTGGTAACCTGCTCTTGGCCCACTACGTCCGCGAAAGTGGAGGGGCGATGCGTACGATAAAGAGACTGGTGTGCCATATGTCCTGAGTATATCAAAATAAGAACCGACTGGGGGCTAACCAGTCGGTCGTCTCACAGAAACGGCTCAGGACACTTTAGGGGAAATGGAATCTTTGGATGGATTGATCCCGACTTCCTTACGAATATTTTCGATATGGAACATCATGGTTGCTGCCAATGCTTCCGCAGCCCCGGCAATCTTGGACTTATGGCGACTGTCCCAGGTGTGTGTGGCGAGTTTCTCCAACTCATCCAAAGACCGGGCCACATTTTTCTTGTCCATCTGGAACCTCCATTATGACATGACCTGGTATGACAGTATGATACATATCCGTCAGTGTCAAGTTCATATCCCTAGCCGCCAGGCCGGCTGGTTTCCTCCCATCGGCCTATTTCCTTTTGTGATACAGCTCTGCTTCCGCAGCTGCGAACTCTCTCCGTGCGACGTACAACTCTTTTCGTACCTCCTCAATCTGATCAAGCATGGCTTTATATTTCTCCATATGCTCATTCCGTACAATGATGCCGCCGCGGCCTTGTTTGGAAGTCTTTTCGAGCCGTGTGCTCTCGACCTCTAGACGAGCAATATCTCTTTCATATATCCCTACGCGCCACCGGGCAAGCAGAAACAAGTGCCACATATTGCCGACCTGCAGTTCCTTCTTGATTAAAAGGATACGATGAGCATTTGGATTTAAGTCGAGCGGTTCATACCTTCTCATCGGTACGAAAAACATGATCAATCCTCCCGATAACTGTCTGCCCCGAGCTTACTCTCTCCTATGGTGTTGCAATTATCTCCTCAAGTTCATCGGCCGACTCAGCTTCCATCAATTGCGCGCGCAGGTGTGCGGCGCCATCGAAACCAGTGGCGAAGGCCTTGATGTGCTTCTTCAATACGGCGAAATTCTTCGGCGGCGAGAGCCGCTCGAAGCCGTGCGCGAGCTCGATGAGCGCCGCGAGCTTCTCGGAGAGCGGCGTATCCTCCGGCTTCCTGCCGGCGAAGACCCATGGGTTGCCGAACATGCCGCGGCCGATCATCGCTCCCTCGCAGCCATTCTCCGCGATGAGCCGCTTCCCCTGCTCAATACTCGTCACATCACCGTTGCCGATGAGGAGCACATCAGGATTGAGGCGGTCGCGCAA
Source organism: bacterium (assembly GCA_021782715.1). Lineage (GTDB taxonomy): Bacteria > Patescibacteriota > Minisyncoccia > Phycocordibacterales > Phycocordibacteraceae > C7867-001. The sequence goes on along the minus strand of JAJXUR010000019.1, from coordinate 3,967 downwards.
CGCGACCGCCTTCTTCATCAATTCCCAGTTCGCAGGTACGAGTGACATCTCCTTGCGCGTGCGCAGGTGGAGCGTGATAGCCGCAGGCGCTTCCTCGAGCAGCATCGGAAGCCACTCATCGAGCGACTCTTTGTTATACCCGACACGCGTCTTCACCGAGACCGGCAGACTGCTCGCTGCCTTTGCCGCGCGAATGACCGCGCGGGCGACCTCGGGCGTTCGTATCATCGCCGAGCCGCAGCCCTGCTTCTCAATGCTCCGATCGGGACAGCCCATATTGAGGTCGACGCCGTCAAAGCCGAGCCCGGCGACGAGCTTCACCGCATAGGTGATCATCTCGGGCTTGCTCGAGAATATCTGCGCGATGATGGGGTGCTGCCCTTCGCCGATCGCGAGGTCGCGCATGAGCGGATTCTCGCTATCCGGCATCTTTTGTATCTCGCGCGTGTGATAGAGACCGTCAGCCGAGACAAACTCGGTCCAGAAGACATCGGGCGTACCGCGCTTCAATACGAGCGCGCGAAAAGCGACGTCGGTGACATCGGCCATCGGCGCCATCACGAAGAACGGCTTCTTCAGTCCCTGCCAGAATGACATAGCTCGAACGGTATCACTTCTTTGGCTTGAAATATACTTTTCCGGGGAAACGCAGGTCGATGTAGTCGAGGGAGCCATCGGAGAGGTTCAGATCCGCGCGAGCGGAAGCGAGCGCGGTGAAGGCATTCTCCTCGTTACCGAGCACATAGGTGATGCGCGTACCGCTCGCGAGATAATCATCGATTTCGTCATCGCGTGCGACAATCGAAGCAACTGGCGACCCAAAGGTGGCGAGCCGTCGTGCGAAATCGAATACTCCCGGAAGTTCTGCCGCGTGCGGGAGCGTCGCACCGATAATCGCTCCGGTAGAAGTCGAACTTCTACCGGATTGGTCGGAGGCGAGCGGTTCGTAGAGGAGAAAATCATTAAGCGGCGCGCCCGTCGTCGACGCGTAGATGAAGCCGTTCGCATCGAACAAGTAGCATCCCGTGACGCTCTGCTGCGTAGAACTCGCAACAGACACCAAGGGAGCCGCTCCGCACCACCGTGCAATCGGTACGCGGTAGTCGACTTTCACCGAAAGGCCGGTGAGCCCGTTGCGGAATATGGAAACCGCCGCGATATTGGGATCGAAAGTCATGAGCGCATCGCGGATGCGCGATTCAGGGATGAAAAACACCGAGTCGCGCGGGATGATCCCGAGATAGCTCCCTTGCATCGCGGCAGTCGCGATGTTGGCGAGCGATTGGTCCGCGCCGTAGATGACGACATGAGAAATGCGCATTGAGCTCTGCTGCAGCCCATAGATGCCAGCGCCGAGCGCGATGAAGATGAGCGCGAACGAAGCGATAAGAATCCGGCGGCGAATGCGCTGCCGCCTGACGTGTAAGCTTTCACCCGGCCTGCGGCCGGCTGAATTATTGCGCTCCGCCGAGGACGGTCTTTCCGACATACGGCACGAGGACATCAGGCGCTTTGATTGTGCCGTCGGCCTGCTGATAGTTCTCGACGATATGCGTGAGGATGCGAGGCATCGCGAGTGCAGTGTTATTGAGCGAATGCACGTAGCGGAGCGTGCCCTCCTCGTCACGGTAACGGATGTTCAGACGCCGCGTCTGGAAATCATGGAAATACGATGCTGAATGGGTCTCACGAAAACGTCCTTCCGACGGCATCCACGCCTCGAGATCGTACTTCTTGACCTGACCAAGCCCCAGATCGCCGCCGCAGTTCACCACCTTGTGATAATGGAGACCGAGCTCCTGGAGGAGCTGCTCCGCATTCTCAGTGAGCGCCTCGTGCTGACGCACGCTCTCGGCATGGTCCGCTTCACACAGGACGACCTGCTCGTACTTCTCGAACTCGTGCACGCGGAAGACGCCTTTCTCATCCTTGCCGTGGCTTCCTGCTTCGCGACGGAATGCCGGCGAGTAGGCAAAGAACTTGATCGGGAGATTGGCCTTCTCGATGGTCTCGTTCATGTAGTACCCCATGGTCGCAACCTCGGCCGTACCCGAGAGGTACTCGTCATCTTGTGTCTTGTAGAGATCCTCTTCGCTCTGTGGCAGATAACCAGTACCGATGAAGGGCTCGCGCCGCACGAGAGACGGGACAACGATCGGCGTGAATCCGTCGCGATTCATAAAACGGTCTTCGACGAAACGACGGAGTGCCCAGAGAAGGCGCGCACCATCGCCCTTGAGGAAATAGCCGCGGAAACCGGCGACCTTGGCGCCGCGCTCGAAGTCGGCGAGACCGAGCGACTGCATAAGCTCGAAATGCGGCTTCGGAGTGAAATCGAGGACCGGCTTCTGCCCCCACACGAACACCTCCTGATTGTCTTCATCGCTCGCGCCGTCAGGCACCGACATATCCGGAATATTCGGCACGGTGAGCATGAGCTGCTGCCACTCGGCCATCACGGTCTTCAATTTCTCTTCGCCTTCGGCCATGCCGTCCTTCAGATGGCGCATCGCCTCAAGCAACCTCTCGCGTTCGCCGCCCTGCGCACGCTGTATCTCCGAGCTGCGGCGATTCTGTTCCGCCTTCTTCGCGTCCAGCTCTTGACGGATGAGCTTGCGCTCGTCGTCCACCACGATGAGACGATCGATATCCACCGTGATGCGCTTCTTCGCCGCTCCGGCCTTCACGAGGTCGGCATTCTCCCGGATGAAATGTATGTCGAGCATATGCACCTAGTATACTGCACCTATGGACATCCGTGAACTTGAACGCACCACATGGCCGAGACAGCTCTTGGAGATACCGCAGCTGCCGAAGAAGCTGTGGATGCGCGGGACACTTCCGCCTGAGGGACACAAACTGCTTACGGTAGTGGGCAGCCGCGCGATGACCTCGTACGGACAAGCCGCATGTACGAGCCTCATCACCGGTCTCGCCGGTTATCCCATCTCGATTGTGAGCGGACTCGCTCTTGGTGTGGATGCCTGCGCGCACAAAGCCGCGCTCGCTGCCGGACTCCACACCATCGCCATCCCCGGCTCAGGACTCGACGATTCGGTCATCAGCCCGCGCACGAATTCCGGCCTCGCGAAAGACATCCTCGCTTCAGGCGGTGCGCTCGTGTCGGAACAAGAGCCGATGCACAAACCGCGACTGGGGGAATTCCCTTCCCGTAACCGCCTCATGGTCGGATTGAGCGACGCGGTGCTCGTGGTCGAAGCGGGGCCGAAGTCGGGCACGCTCATCACGGCGCGGCTCGCGAGCGAGTATAACCGCGACCTCCTCTGCATCCCGCATCGCATCGGCGACCCACACGCCTTCGGTCCGCACCTTTTCCTGCGGCTCGGCGCAGCGCTCGTAACCGAACCGCTTCACCTCCTCGAGGCGCTTCGGATACCGCCTGTTGACTCCGCCCAGGGCAAGCCGTTTCCGAGCGACCTTGGGGATAATGAACGCATGGTGTGGGGTATACTCGAAGAGCCAAAAACACGCGACGAGATACTCCGCGGCGCCTGCGGCGCCGCGGGAGACCTCCTCACCGCTCTCGTCGCGCTCGAGCTCCGCGGCCTCGTCAAGGAGGAATTCGGCGCATGGCATCGGTTATAATAAAAAATCTATGAAAATCTATTCCTGGAACATGCTCTATCGCAACAAAGAACTCGATCGCGCATTCGAATTCATAACGGAGAGCGATTTCGATGTCTTTTGCCTCCAGGAGGTGCCAAAGGAATTACTCGAGCGGCTCAGGAACCTCTCGTTCCATATCGCCTTCCGCGGCGATGCGGAGAAGCTGTTCTCGTCGAAGAAAATCCCTATGTTCAACGTCATCCTTTCGCGACACCCTCTCACCAGCGAGGGCGATATATCGTTCGACGACTACTGGCCGTACCTGCCATTACGCACTCGCCTCTTCATAGGATTCATGCCCTCTAAGTATTTCTCCCAAATCCGCGATCGCCATGGGGTA
>JAJXUR010000018.1 GCA_021782715.1 bacterium | reverse complement strand
CGATCTCTATCTCCGCATAGCGGCGCTTAGAACCGCCGAGCACCTTGAAGATGCGGGCGACGGTGCCGCCGGAGTTATCTGCCACTTTGACGATGGATTGGGGCTGCAGCATATCAATTGTTCTCCTTCATCCCGGACACGGTCTTCGCCGCATCGATGATGAAGCTCTTCAACTTCGAAATCGGACGTGTCGCGACGATAGTGACCGTATCGCCGACCTTGGCGGTATTCCCCGGATCGTGCGCGAGGAACTTCTTCGAGCGGACGAAGTATTTCTTGTACTTCTCATTCTTCACGTAGCGGTCGACGCGGACGGTTGCCGTGTCCTTCATGGCCGTCTTCACGACGGTACCGATAAATGATTGAGGGCGAGAGGTTTTTGTTTCCATAAGGTTATGCAGCATTGAATTCACGAGTGCGCTGCTCGGTAAGGACCCGAGCGACCGTAGCGCGGAGCTTCTTCGGCGAATTGCTGTCCTTCGCGCGAGCACCGGCAGCCGAGAAACGCTCCGTGCGGAGTTCGGCGCGCGTATCCGCGAGGAGCTTCAGGAGCTCCTGATCAGTCTTTGTCGTCATTACTTCTTTTTTTGTCATACAAATGGGAAAAAAGCAATTATTGACGCGTAACGATCGCGGTCTTGACCGGCAGCTTCATGCCGGCCTGACGCAGATGCGCGCGGGCGATATCTTCTGGAACGCCGTCCATCTCGAAGAGCACACGACCCGGGCGTACCTGAAAGACATAGTGCTTCGGATCGCCCTTACCGCTACCCATACCCACTTCTGCCGGCTTCGCCGTCACCGGACGATCGGGGAAGATGCGGATCCAAAGCTTGCCGGTCTTCGCGGTCGCGCGAGTGAGCACTTTACGAGCTGCCTCGATCTGGTTGCTCGTGACGCGGGCGGGTGTGATCGCCTTCAGCCCGAAAGAGCCGAACACGACGTCCGTGCCGCGCGTATCAGGGCGACTAAGGCGCTTCTCGGAGAGGCGCTGCGTCTGCCACTTGCGATGTTTTACTTTTTTAGGAAACAACATACGAAAAATATTAGCCACGCACCGCCGTTGCCTCCGGCATACGGACAGACGTCTTCTTGTCCTGGTACACGTTACCTCGGTATATCCACACCTTTATGCCGATGACGCCGTACGGGAGGTGGGCCTTCTCGTGCGCGAAGTCGATATCAGCACGGAAGGTCTGAAGCGGGATACGACCCTTCTTGAGCTCCTCCTTGCGGCTCATTTCGGCGCCGCCGAGGCGGCCCGAGACGGCGATGCGCACGCCCTCGACCTCCCGGGCGGCAATGACCTTCTCAATCGTCTGCTTGAGCACGCGGCGGAACGGCATACGCTTCTCCAGGCCTTCAGCGACCATGTAGGCGACGACGGCCGCATCGGTCTCCGGCTGGCGGATCTCGTTGATATCGAGCTTGAGCGTGCGGCGATCTTTCGGTGCCACCTTGCGCACTTCTGCCGCTATTTCCGCGCGAAGCTTAGCCACATTCTCGCCGGAGCGACCGATGACGAGGCCCGGGCGGGCAGTCGCAAGGATGACGCGCAGCTCAGCCGTTGAACGCTCGATTTCGATGCTGCTTGTAAAAGTGCCGCGTAACTTCTTGGTGAGGAAACGGCGAATTGTTTCATCGACTTTGACGTTCTCGCGGTAGCTCTTGCTATCCGCAGCGAACCAGCGGCTCTTCCAGTCGCGGATGATGCCGAGGCGGTGTGCGTAAGGATGTACGGTGTGTGTCATAGGGATTATGCGAGCGTGACGAGGATGCGGCTCTTACGACGACGGATCGGTGCGGCGCGGCCGAAGGCACGCGGGCGGTACTTCTTCATCATGCCGGCGCTCTCGACGATAATCGACTTCACCGTCAGGTCGTCCGGATTCTTGCCCTGCACCTTCGCATTCGCTGCGGCACTCTTGATGACCTTCGCCACCGGGTCGGCCGCGCGACGCGGCAGGAACTCGAGCGCGACGAGCGCGGCTGGGACTTTCTTGCCCTTCACGAGGTCCGTGACGAGACGTACTTTGCGCGGGGACTGATTATGGCTCTTGAGGGATGCGTTTGCCATAGGTTATTTCTTCTTCGCCGGCGCGGGCGACGCCTTCGCGGCCTTCGCGGCGGTTATCTCGGCCTGCTGACGCTTCTGCTCGATCTCTTTCTGCATCTTGCCGCCGTGACGGATGAACTTCTTGGTCGGGGAGAACTCGCCCATACGATGACCCACCATCTCCTCCGAGACCGTGAATTCGATGTGCGACTTACCATTGTGGACGCCGAAGGTGAATCCGACCATTTCCGGGCTGATTTGGCTGCGGCGGGCCCATGTCTTAATCACGCCGGCGGTTGCCGGTTTCTTATCGAGGATCTTCTTCAGGAGCTTAGCATCCACGAAGGGTCCTTTTTTGAGTGAGCGTGACATGAAAGTAATGAAAAGCCCGCGCAGCGGGATACAGGAAAGATACAGGAAGCCGTTCTCAAAGTCAACGATACCGTCCCGAAACACCCTCATAAATCCTACGCGATTCCAGAACGTTGACATATTATTTATCCATGATGAAATGCCAGCATCTCGGAATAAGAAGATGCCGCCGGCGGGCCGGCGGCGATCAATCCGCTAGAAATAGCGGGTCAGAAAGGAATGCTGTCGGATTCCTCCTCATATTGAACTTCCTCGTGCAAACGTACGACGAATCCGGCTTCCGCTTCGACGGAGAATTCAAGGAGCTCTTGCCATATCGGAGCAGAACTTGAGACCATCGTCTTACGGCAATATTCGGCGACGTTCCTGATCTCGCTTGAGTCGGGCCGCCGGTAGTAACAGAGCCGTAAGAGGCTCACAAGCGCGCGAAGTTCTCCGTGACGTACGAAATGCTCCCGGATCCGTTCACACATCTCCGTTGATACATGCGTCGCGAGCGCCGAGAGGAGCGGCGTGTAGAAGACTCCGGGGAAGTGCTGGAGGACCCTCTCCAGCGGGAAGTCGGCCACACGATCCCATTCTGCCGCAGGTGCCCCGATGATCTCGAGCGTCTCAGCAAGGAACATGAGCGGCTTTGTTCCGGCAACATCAGAAGGATCCGCTTCCCTCGCCCTCCTCGCCTTGAGCAAGAAATGGGAAACGAGTTCTTGAATCCTGTCGCGAGGTGATACTGCTGTCTTGTCCATGATGCCTCCATTGTGTTTCCTGGTTGTCGAAACAGAAAATGCCCTGGGCGCTGCCACCATCCGCCAAGCACTCTAGCACAATCTTCTCAAGCATAAACATCTGCTACACTTTCTGCATATATGACAAAAAACCTGCTTATCGGGAGTATCGCTGCATTCGTCATCCTCGGCGGCATCATATTCTACGCTGCCACAAAACCTCTTCCGGCCGCTGCCCCGACTATGACTCTCCCCGGGAACAGCTACAGCGAACATACCCCCTACTATGACATCGCTGCCAACTACGCGACCAGCACTCCTCTCTTGGCAGACGTCGGTCCCGCGGCAAACGCAGCGGCGGTGGCGCTCATGAATAAATTCGTCGGCGATACCGTCACGCAATTCAAGACCGACGGCAATTTCGCGAACCTCACGCAAAACGACATTCGTGTGATGGGCTTCAATCAAGATCATAAAGAGAAGCTCCAGATTGTCTACCTCATCGCCTCGTCGCCGCACACCGTGTCCTATATCTACACGACCTATGAAGACACGTTCGGTGCGCACGGCAACACGTTCTTCAAGACGTTCACTTTCGATACCGACCCTTCGACAAGCTCAGGGCGAGCCGGCGAGCCGCTCTCCCTCGCCGACGTGTTCCTACCGGGCTCGAGCTACCTCGAGACGCTCTCCGGACTCGCCCGCGCGCAGCTCCCGGGCGTCATCGGCTCCGGCATGAGCGCACAGATGCTCGACAACGGCACGACGGCGGAAGACAAAAATTTCGCTGCCTTCTTCTTCGACAATAAGGATTTCGTCATCCTCTTCGCTCCGTATGCGGTCGCGCCCTATGCCGCCGGCCCACAGACGCTTCGTATCCCCGTCGCTCAGCTCGCAAATATCCTGAAGCCCGAGTATCGCTAGGCACAATGCAAAAACTCCGCACTTTCGTGCGGGGTTTTTGCGAATCGTGAAATTATAACCCTTGCGCTTCCCCAGACACTCGAAGACGAGTGTCTGGGGCGTGCTTGCCTATCCTTTCCGCTTCTTGCCGACCTTGCGACGAGAGACGATGAAGACGTTTGAGTACTTCTTCGGGGTGCGGGTCTTCTGGCCCTTGCCGGACGGCTTGCCCCACTTCGTCTTCGCGCGGCGGAGGCCACGGCCCTGGCGCCCTTCGCCGCCGCCGTGTGGGTGATCAACCGGGTTCATCGCGGTGCCGCGGACCGTCGGGCGGATGCCGAGCCAGCGGGAGCGGCCTGCCTTACCGATAGAGACGAGGTTGTACTCTTCATTGCCGACGGCGCCGATGGACGCCCACGCGAGGTCAGAAACCTTGCGAATCTCAGTCGAGGGGAGCTTGATCTGGGCATAGCCGGCGTCATGGGCGACCACTTCGGCATAGGTGCCGGCAGAGCGGACGAGAGAGGCACCAGTGCCCGGAGCAATCTCGATGTTGTATACCGCGGTGCCCACCGGAATCGAACCGAGCGGGAGGCGGTTGCCCGGTGTGAGCGGCGCGTCCGGAGCGACGATGAAGGTACTGCCGACCGCGACTTCCTTCGGGAGGACGACGTAGCGACGCTCGCCGTCTCGATAGAGAGCGAGACCGATGAAGGCGCTGCGGAACGGATCGTACTCGATAGTCTCAATCGTGGCCGGGATATTCTTCTTGTCGTACGAGAAATCGACATCGCGCAAACGGCGCTTATGCCCGCCGCCCTGATGGCGCATCGTGATGCGTCCCGCCGCATTGCGGCCGCCGCGACGCTTCTTCGCGCTAAGCAAAGGCTTGTACGGCTCGTCGCCGGAGAGGAGCTCCTTGTACGGGAGCGTCGTCATCGAGCGGCGGCTGTCGGTTGTGGGTTTGTAAGTCTTCATACGAAAATGGTTATGCGAACTGGATGCTGTCGCCCTGGTTCAGGTACACATACGCCTTCGTACGAGCGGCGCGCGTGCCCATGCCGCGACGAGTGCGCATCGCTTTGCTCTTGGCCGGGAGATTCACGATGCGGATGGCCTTCGGCGTGACGTTGTAGATCTCCTTGATGGCACCAACAATCTCGGGCTTCGTCGCGCGCGGCAAGACCGCGAAGGCATAGACGCCCTTCTCCGTGCCGAGGAGCGCCTTCTCGGAGAACCACGGTGCGCGGATGATATCGTGCGCCTTGCCGTGCAAGGAGACCGTCGAGTGGGCGTGATGCTTCACCATCGCCTTCTCCTTCTTTTCTTTCTTTTTGTCGCCGAAGATTGCCATACTGATTTATTTGGTGTTAGTTCGAGCGATAAGCGCGGCAAACGACTCTTCCGGCTTCTCGATGATGAGGTACTTGCCCGTCATCACCGAGAGCGGATTCAGGTTGCGAAGCTCTTCCGTCATCACCGAGCCGAAGTTGCTAAAACTCTTGATTGCGTTCTTGTCGTAGGCAGCAAGAGCGAGAAGCGCTGCGTTCTTCTTCTTGGACGCGAGCGTCGCGGCGCCGGATGCCTCGGCAATCTTAGCGAGGAAGGACTTCGCGGCCGAAGTCTTCGGCTCGGCGAAGGCGAACTTGTCGACAAGAATAATCTCGCCGTCCTTTGCCTTCTTCGAGAGTACCGAGATGAGAGCACCGAGGCGCATCTTCTTGTTGATCTTCTCACTGTAGTCCCGGTCATTTCTCGGACCGAAGGTGATACCGCCGTGACGCCAGATCGGCGAGCGGGTCGAGCTGTGACGCGCCTGGCCGGTACCCTTCTGCTTCCACGGCCTCTTTCCGCCGCCCGATACTTCGGAGCGGTCCTTGGTATGAGCACGATTCTGGCGGAGATTCGCCTGCATCGCGGTCGTCACTTGGTGCACGAGGTCGGCCTTCCACGGCGCATTGAAGAGCGCCTCAGGAAGCGTCGTCGTCCCGACTTTCTCGCCAGTCATAGAGAAAATCGGCATCTCAATCGGTGCAGTGATCTTCTTCGTTGTTTTCTTTTCGGTAGTCATAGTATGGAAATTATGCAGACACTACCTCGAGGAGCGTGCCGCGGCGGCCTGGGACAGCGCCAGAGATGACGAGCTTTCCCTCCTTCGCATCGACCGCGAGGATTCTGAGGTTCGTGACCGTGACCCGGTCCGTACCCATACGGCCTGCCATCTTCTTACCCTTCACGACGCGACCGCCAGCGCGACCGCCGGAGCCGCCGATCGAGCCAGGGGAGCGCTCCGTGTGCTTCTGACCGTGGCTGCGCGGGCCGCCATGGAAGCCATGGCGCTTCACGACACCGGAGAAGCCCTTACCCTTGGAGAGACCCGAGACCTGGACCGTGTCGCCGACAGCAAAGGTCGAGGCATCGATAGACGCACCGACTTCGAGACCGGCGGCATCGCGGAATTCACGGATAGCCTCATAGCCCTTGCCGGCCGTATGGCCGAGGACGGCCTTGCTGATGTTCTTCGTCTTGCGCGTGCCCATGCCCACCTGGACGGCCGCGTAGCCGTCGGCACCTTCCTCCGACTTGACCTGCGTCACCGTCACCGGCTGCACGTTGAGCACGGTCCCCGCATAGGCGCGACCGTCGTCCGCGAAGACGCGGATCATGTTCTCTTTGGTGGCGAGGATGAATTTCATTTTTCTTGTGGTGAGCCCGGTCGAACCATAAAGCAAATCGCGCAACAGCAAAACGCAGTGCGCGATTTGCCATAGGACCGGCCCTGGGCGCCGTTCGTAGCTTTAGAGGCACTCTACACGAACCCAGGAAAAGATGCAAGAAAAACGAACAACCGCCCTTACGGGCGCTATTTATGCTTGCTACTATCGCAACACACGACCGCCGATTTCTTGGTTGCGTGTCCGCAGGGCAGAGTACCCCGAAGTGAAGTACGGCGAAAAGCAGCTGCGGCTACCCGATGCTCTTGGTCCTGGCATCCGGTTGACGATAAAGGGTTTCCCTGGGGACTTGCGCGCGCAAGTCCCCTTTCCTTTTGTCCCGAATGGTCGCGAGAAAACACACAACCGCCCTTGCGGGCGATCGTTCGCAGGTTAAGCGACAGCTGGTAGGGGTCTGTAGGTCTTTTTGCGATATGAGAACCGATAACGCGCGGTATCTTTACGGAGCCAGTTCCGTTCTTTCTTTGTTGTGTATTCTTCTGAGCGCACGTACGCATGACTAAGTATTTCCATATACCCGTTTCCCGTAACATCAAAGAAAATCTCTGCGATGCGGCCATTCACAATAGCAAAACTCCACGACATATCACACTATAATAACCCAAATTAAAGCAGCCGGCGGAATTCTTCGGAAGAGATATTCAGATCGCGCAAGATGCCGGCGAGGGTCCCCTTCTTGATATCGCCGCGATGTCGCGAGACGAGCGTGCGCCTGCCGTCCGAGTGAGAGAAAACGAGATGCGCCGAGCCGTGCTCGGCATGTTCGGTGAATCCGAGCTTCTTGTGGACGCGAATGAGCTTTGATGCGGTGACGCGTGGCGCCCTAGGCATGAGCGAGCGATGCTCCGGCTCCCTTCGGCGCAGAAAAAGTCTCGAACAATTCGAACCCGGAATCCGTCGGGACCTTCTCGCCATCGGCGACCAGGCTGCGCAG
>JAJXUR010000017.1 GCA_021782715.1 bacterium | reverse complement strand
GTCCTGACGGTACGCGAGCTGCGTACCTGAGCAATGGTACCGGCACCTCGCAAGTCTTCCTTGTGCCTGCTGAAGGAGGAGAGCCCGAACAGCTCACTGATTTCGAAGATGCTATTTCTTTCGTTCGATTCTCTCCGGCTGAGAATGTGCTCTTATTCGGGAAAGCGGAAGGCGGCAACGAGCAGACTCAATTCTATCTGTTAAATCTTGATACTCGACACATAACTGGCATTACCACAAAGCCTGGTGTGAGGCATAACTTCGGAGCATGGTCTCCAGATGGAAAGAGTATCTGCTTCGCATCGAATGAAAGAAACGGAACGGACTTCGACGTGTATGTGATGGATATCGCCACGCTCGAGAGACACTGCGTCTTCGATGAAGGAGGTTCATGTGTCGCAGAAGGGTTCTCCCCGAAGAGTACGTACCTTGTCGTACGGAAGAATCATTCAAGCGCGAATATGGATCTGTATCTTTGTAATCTTGAAACAGGAGCTATCGATTGCATCACCCCGCATGATGGAAATGTATTTCACGCGGGCTCGCTCTGGCTTCCCGACGAATCTGCTTTCTTTCTCGTGCAGGATAAGGGTAGGGAATTCTCAGGCCTCGCGCGTTACTCGCTTGCTGAAAAGGAACTCCACTATGTCTTTACTCCGGATTGGGACATCGGAGGCGCCGCTATAGATCGAAACGGCAAGAATGTAGCTATCACGGTAAACGAGGATGGCTACGGACGGATGACGGTATACGATACGGCAAAGTTCGAGGCTCGCTCATACCGCTTGCCCGCGGGTAATGTCTACCGGGCAAGCTTTTCTGAGAGCGGATCACACATAGCGTTTAGTTTAGGAGATTCACGCCGAACATCGGACGTGTGGGTGCTTAGTTTGGAGACGGGAGAATCGCATCAGCTCACGCATAGTCATCAAGGCGTCCCACCCGAGGTGATGGTTGAGCCGGAACTTGTCCGCTTCACGTCGTTCGACGGGCTCTCAGTCCCGGCTTTCGTATACCGGCCGAAGGGAGTCAGGCATGGCGCGAAGATTCCAGTGGTTATCAATATCCATGGCGGTCCCGAGGCACAGTATCAGCCGGCATACCAGCCAGTGATGCAGTACCTGGTGCACAATGGGTACGCAGTAATCGCGCCGAATGTGCGGGGCAGCTCGGGCTACGGGAAATCGTACATGGCACTCGACGATGTGGAGAAACGCTTGGATTCAGTGAAGGATATTGTTGCGTTGCGCGACCACATCGCGAGCATGTCTGATATGGATGCCACCAGGATTGCGCTGTATGGAGGAAGCTACGGCGGATTCATGGTTCTCGCTTGCATGGCGTTCTATCCGGAACTCTGGGCTGCGGGAGTCGATATGGTAGGTATCGTGAATTTCATCACGTTCCTTGAGAACACTGCTCCGTATCGCCGGGCCCAGCGAGAAGCCGAATACGGCTCGCTCGAGAACGATAGGGAGCTCCTGGAGAAAATCTCCCCCATACACTCGATTGAAAAGATAGAATCGCCGTTGCTATTGATTCACGGCGCGAATGACCCGAGAGTCCCGCTTTCCGAGGCAGAGCAAATCGTCACGAGACTTAAAGAGGCGGGAAGACACGTTGAGTTGCTTGTATATCCGGACGAAGGGCATGGGATTGCGAAACTGCGTAATAAGCTCGATGCGTTTCCGAAGGCAGTAGAGTTCCTAGATAAAGCGATGGCATAATCGGGATTAGCGGCTCGCTAATGTCGGAAAGGATACCGGGAACAGCCGCGATTTTTTCGAGAGCTACGCCATCGGGCGCGTCTGGTATCGCCACCATAACGAGTGGCTTCGGCGCATATACGATACGGGAGTAATGGCAAGCGTCACGGTCCGCATTTACCAACACTTGCTTTTTGTTAGCATATATGGTTTAATCTAAACCAGAGGGTTGCCGTACTTTGTCAGACCCTTATACCCATACCGTTTGTCATCGAAAGGAGATTATCATGGCCCAGTTGCACGTCGTAAGACCGGCTCAGGCACTGTTTCCTGTTGCTCAGAAAGCTCAGGAACCGGCGTTCGAGCACCTCGTGTTCCCGTATCAGATCGCAATCCCGTTCCTGTTCCTCGTCGGAGTGTATGTCCAAGCGAAGAAGGCTCTCTACAGGTTCTTCGGCGGGCGTACCTGTGTCCCGAATACGAACTTCTGGCTCGTTGACTGGATCAGTATCAACAGTCGCCAGGTCCGGGACGGCGCCGCGAAGTGGCTTGCGCTCGATGCAGTCTATAACTTCCGCCAGGGCGAAGGTGCTAATTGGATCGTCCGCGCATTCGACAGCTACTGGATGCATATCCGGAATGCGCAAGCAGTCCGGAACCGGCTCATCATCGTCAAGCGCGAGCTTGCCGGTGCGATCCTGAAGGTGTCGAAAACGAAGACCGGCGGCGAACCGGTCCGTATCCTGTCGCTTGCGGCAGGAAGCGGGCAGGGCGTCATCGAAGTCCTTGCTGACATGCGTCGCCTCGGTGTCCATTGCGAAGTGATGCTCGTCGATCAGGACGGGACAGCGCTCGCGCACGCACACCAGCTTGCTAAGCAGCACGGCGTGAGCGATATGATCACCACCCGCGAGGGTAACGTGATCGCGTTCAAGCGGGAACTGCACGGTTCCCGTCCTGATATCATCGAGATGTGCGGCCTCACGGACTACCTCGAGGACAATCTCGCGATCGCGCTCATCAAGAGGATCTACCACTACTTGCAACCGGACGGATTCTTCCTGACCTGCCACATCCACCCGAACGCAGAGGCCTACTTCCTCTGGCACGTGGTGAACTGGGGCATGTTGTACCGGACGCGCAAGCAATTGCGAGGTCTCCTAATCGCAGGCGACTTCCTTGATCCGAAGCTCTTCACTGAGCCGCACCGGATTCACAGCGTCGCAGTCGCGCAGAAGGTGTGATGGAGGATGGGCCTGATGATAAACTGTTCCGCATGACCGGGATGCTACACTTAGTGGCAACCCGGTCTATTTTTTTATATGAATTTCTATGCTATCTCAGCGCTCGTCAACGTCGCCACCAGCATCGTTCTCGGCTTTCTTATTTTGTTCGCCGATCGGCGTAATCGTACCAATCAACTTTTCTCCCTCTTCGCTCTTGCGGTCGCGGTGTGGGGGTACGCTTACTTCTCATGGCAGATAGCGAGCGACCCCGGATCGGCGATGCTGTGGGTGCGTATCCTCATGGCGGGAGCAATCTTCATCCCGTTCTTCTATTTCCACTTCGTCGTCCGATTCCTGGGACAGCACTGGCAGCTTCGCCGGTTCGTATGGACGGGATACATCGTCGCTCTCTTTTTCAGTATCGTGAATTGGAGTCCGGCTTTCATCGCCTCAATCGTCTCGCGGAGCGGATTTCTCTATTGGCCGGCGGCTGGCCCGCTGTTCCTGCCGTTCCTGATTATCTGGGTGGGATATGCCGCGTACCCTGTCTGGCTGCTGTCTAGGCGCTTGGGTGTTACCAATAATGCAGAGGAGCGCGCACAGATAACCTACATCCTCATCGGGACAGCAATAGGCTATGCCGGCGGGTGCACGAACTATTTCCTCTGGTATGGGATTCCGGTCTTGCCGTACGGCAATATCACCGCCTCTATCTACATCGTATTCGTCGCATACGCAATCTTGAAGCACGGTCTATTCAGTATGAAGGTGGTGGCGACGGAATTCATCGTCTTCGCGCTCTGGCTCTTCGTGTTTATCCGCATGCTTATCGCGGGGAGCGCGACCGAGCAGCTCATCAATGGCGGCTTGCTTTTCATATTGCTCATTGTCGGAGTGCTGCTCATCCGCAGCGTCGACCGGGAAGTGGAGCAGCGGGAGAAGATACAGAAGCTCGCGGAGGAGCTCGCGGCGACTAATGAACGGCAGGAGGGACTCATCCACTTCATCGGGCACGAGGTGAAGGGGTTCTTGACGAAGGCCGAAGGCTCCTTCGCCGCGCTCGCCGACGGCGACTTCGGGACGCTGCCGGAGGAGCTCAAGCCCTTCGTCGAGCATTCGCTCGCGGAGACGCGGCAGGGCGCGGATTCGGTCGCGACCATCTTGAAGGCGTCGAATCTGAAGAAGGGAACGGTAACGTATACGAAAGAATCGTTCGACCTGAAGGCGCTCGCGGCCGAAGCGGTCGAGAAGTCGAAGCTGGCGGCGGAGCAGAAAGGGCTCACCCTTTCATTTGCTGCCGATGACGCGTCGTATCAGATGACGGGTGACCGAGCGCAGATCAACGACCATGTGCTCCGTAACCTTATCGACAATGCCGTCAACTACACGCCCTCGGGCTCCGTCAATGTCTCGCTGAAGCGGGAGGGCACGAAGCTCCTCTTCGCCGTGAAGGACAGCGGCGTCGGCATCGATGACGAGGACAAGAAGCGCCTTTTCACCGAAGGTGGTCATGGTAAAGATTCGATAAAAGTGAATGTTCACTCCACCGGCTATGGTCTCTTTATCGCGAAGCAGATCACCGAAGCGCACGGCGGCACCATCCGTGCCGAAAGCGAGGGAGCGGGGAAGGGTTCCACGTTTACGGTCGAGTTTCCCGCCTGAAAAGCGGAGCCCCCTCTCGTCTTTTGTGCCGGTGGCAGGGATCGAACCTGCGACCTCAGCTTTATGAATGCTGTGCTCTAACCAACTGAGCTACACCGGCGAAGTGAGGAAATGCGAAGGTGCGTCTTCGAACCATTCGCATTCTCCGAACGAGCCGATGAAAGTGTGCAAGCGACACTTACACCGGCGATAGTGTAAACACTAGCAAAAGTGGCCTTATGAGACAATGCCGTACAGACGCCTAGAGCGTCTGTACCATCATCGTGTTGGTACCGCCGACCTTGCCGAAGGGGATGCCGGCGGCCAGCACGACCGTGTCGCCCCTCTTCGCGAGTCCTTGCTTCATAAGCGTCTGCTCCGACTCGGTGACGACATGGAGCAACTCTTTGAACGATTTCGCGATGAACGGATGGCAGGCGAACGAGAGTGAAAGTTTTCGCGCGGTCTCCTCGTGGGGGGTGAAGACGATGATCGGGCGCGATGGGCGATAGCGCGATATCATGCGCGCCGTGAAGCCGCTCTCCGAAAGGGCTACGATAGCTTTCGCATTCGTGGCATGAGCGACATCGACGACGGCGCGGCCGATAGCATCGACCGTCTCGGTCTCTTCGTGCGCGCGCGTGTTGCGGAATAGATCGCGATACGAGCGATCGTTCTCGGTCTTGTCCGCTATCTTCGTCATCATAGCTACCGCTTCGACCGGGTAGTCGCCCATCGCGGTCTCCTGCGAGAGCATCACGGCATCCGTGCCATCAAGGATTGCATTGGCGACATCGCCGACTTCGGCGCGGGTCGGGACCGGGCTCTGGATCATCGATTCGAGCATCTGTGTGGCCGTGATGACCGGCTTGCCCGCGGCGACGCTCTTGCTGATGATGCTCTTCTGCAAGAGCGGGACATTCTCAGGCGACACTTCGACGGCGAGATCGCCGCGCGCCACCATGATGCCGTCGGTCTCCGCGATGATGGCATCGATATTCTCTATTGCCTCAAGCGTTTCTATCTTGGCGATGATGGAAGGGGTGTGTTTGGGAGAGTGTTTCTTGATGAGCGTGCGGAGTTTCTTTATGTCGTCTGCGGTGCGCACGAACGAAAGCGCGACGAAGTCCACGCGTTGCGCCAGGCCGAAGACGAGATCCTCGCGGTCTTTCCTGGTGATGGGGCTTATCTCGCGGAATGCGCCCGGGATGTTGACACCGCGGCGGCCTTTGATCGTACCGCCGATGAGAACGGTGGTTATGACATCATTCCCGCGTACGGAGACGACCTCGAGCTTGCGGCGTCCGTCGTCAAGCATGATGACGGCCCCCTTCTTTACCTCTTTGTGGAGGTGGGGATAATTGATGAAGACACGTTCCGCAGAGCCCTCGCATGGCAGTGTCGAGAGCGTGAATCGCGCGCCCGGCACGAGGGTGATGCTCCCGTCGGCGAATTCTCCGATGCGGACTTTCGGTCCCGAGAGGTCTTGCATGATGGCGATGGGCTCACCGAGTTTCTCCGATACGGCCCGGACGGTCTTGATGCTTCTCTCGTGATCCTCGTGAGATCCATGAGAGAAGTTGAGCCGGGCGACATTCATGCCGGCGCGGATGAGTTCCGCGAGCCGTGCCGGCTCCGAGGAGGACGGGCCGATAGTTGCGACGATTTTTGTTCTTTTGAAGCGCATAAGTAGTGCAGACTACCGTATCTTCCTGGAAAAGGGAAGCGTCTCATTCGCTCAGCAGGACATTTCCGAGAGAGTTTGGTAGGATGGGGAAACGAATACTTTTGGTGGCAAGCGAAGCTTGCCCCTTGGTGTTCGGAAGGCAAGTCCCGGTTGCTTGCGGGCGTAAGCTTGAAACAAGCCTGCCTGCGCTGCGTTCGGGAAAAGAGTGAATGGATTCACTCTTTGTCCCTCACTTGCGGGGGTAAGCGTTATTTGCACGCTTGCCACCGCTTCGTTCGGCGAATACAGAAATGAATGAAGACATGCATTTCTGTATTGCCTCTCTTTGCGGGGGTAGCTCAACTGGTTAGAGCATCCGCCTGTCACGCGGAAGGTTGCGGGTTCGAGTCCCGTCCCTCGCGCATAGAAAAGCTTAGCCCCGAAAGGGGCTTTAGCTTTTCATGCGCGAAGGAAGAAAGCGAAGCTTTCGTCGGGACTCGAAAGCCGGAGCGATGTTCCGCCAGCAGGCGGAACCGCGAGGCAGGGCTGTGAGCGAAGTCGGCTGACGAGCCGGCTTCGACTCCTAGCCGAGTCCCGTCCCTCGTCTAGCGCATGACAAAATGCCGCTTTTATGTGTAATATTGCCTCCAGACCCGAAGATCGTTCACAGGGGTTTTCCATCGGCGCCGCGTGGCCCCTGCGACGGGGCCTGTCGGACGACACAACCACCAAGGAGATCATTATGAAAGATAGTATGCGGGTCCCCGTCCAGCGGCAGCCCAACTTCTTTTGCCGCATGTTGCGTGCCATCACCGATAGGCTTAGAGGATCTTTTCAGTTTCAAGAAACGGCGGCGGCGCTGCGGCGCATCCGCGAAGGCAGGATCTCCCAGCACGTGGTTACCAAGAGAGAGATACCCATCGAGGTCATCGATGTCATTGATGTGCTCCCGTCAGAGCGATTCAACGCCGCTGAACATTTCATCGTCAATCTCTCCCATGAGGCACCGGTGAAGATAGCACGTCTCAGTCCCGATTTCAGGGCGCGCTATCTGCCGATTGTCGATGGAAGAGCTCGGGCCGGGAAACTGGCGGTGAGCAGGCTGCGTGACTTCTGCTACGATGCCGACACTATCGCTCTACTCGGCGGCGAAGGAAGAGTCACGATGACGCTTGGTCAGTATTTCTCGGCTTTTGCGGGGCAGCCGCATGGTGGCATCGGACCGCTTCTTACGAACGGATACGCCATCATCGGGTACATCCCCGATATCAATGGAGACCTCGGCGCAGTGTACGGATACTGGTTTCGCGGGGGATGGGGGTTTGCCGTGCGCCCGCTTGCTCCGCCTGTCCGCTGGGGCCCCGGTCGCCTGATCTTATCCCCGCGCGCGCTATGCTTGGTTCGGTGAATCAGGCCAATCAGTCGGTCCCCGGATTTTCTCTCGCACACTCGGTGCGGCGCGAAAATCCGGGGATTTTATTTTTGGGGTAATCAGGGAAGCGCGCGGTGAATTGACTATTAGTATTTATGCTGTAAAATAACATTTAGGTACCAGGTAGGTCTTTGACAGGCACCTCTCACCAAGAAAGGGTTCATGATGACTCATCGATATGCAGCCGTTAGTGCGG
>JAJXUR010000016.1 GCA_021782715.1 bacterium | reverse complement strand
AGGCGCCGGGTTGGAATCCGCGAAAAGCAAGAACGACCCTGGTGCGGCCTTATCGAAATGAAGTCCGTACCCCGTCGGCACCGCGCTCATGGCATGCCCGCCGAGACCGTAGGTCTCGGCGGAGCGCAACGACAGCGCGACGTCATAGGCGGTGTTCGCGAGGATGAGCGTCTTATTGAATGAGCTCTGACTCGTGAAAATGATGCCTGAAATCACCGTAATGATTGCCATCACCACCAGAAGCTCGATGAGCGTGAAGCCGCGGACGCGAGGTGCGAGCACCACCCCTCCGGATTGGGGTCCTACCGAATGACGGCGGCGATGAGAGTGAAAGGGTTCCATTGGGTAAAGTACGCGAGGAGGAAGCCGGCAGCCAGGAACGGCGCGAACGGCACCTCTACCCCCATTCTAGAGCCCCTCGGCCTCTGCAACAACAGCGCGATGCCGATAACCGCACCAATCCAGAACGAGAATATGAATCCGGGGAATGCCGCCGTGCCGCTGAGGAGCGAAAGACCGAAGGCGAGCGGCGCATCCGCGAAGCCTATCGCCCTCCCGCGAGAGAACCAATATATCGCCACGAGACTCGTCGCAATGAGAAGAGCGATGAGAAGCGTCATGAGGAAGTCCGCGAGCGATGGCGAACTGAGGTAACCACCAAGCGCGCTCGCCGCGACGAAGCTGTAGAGGAGCGGTGACGGCAGTATCTGATGCGCGAGGTCATAGAGCACGAGAGCGAGCAGGAGCGAGAGCGCAACGAGCATACATGGGAGCGCCCAACCCCAACCGAGCGCGAGATAGGTCAATACGAAGAGCGCGCCGAGGAGCGCTTCGGTAAATGGCGCGATAAGCGATATTCGCGTCCCGCAGCATCGCGAGCGGCCGCGCCCTACCGCATAGGAAAGGATAGGTACGAGCGTTTGCGGCGGAAGAGGTTTGCCACACGCATCACAGTGCGATCTCCCGACTAAGAAGCTTTGTCCGGTAGAGAGCCGAGCGACAATAACGCCCATGAAGCTCGCGACGATAGCGCCAAGCATAAACAGTGCAATCATCAGAAGCGCCTCCATATACGCTTCAGTATAACGTACAACGACCTCGCGAGAAGCGAGGTCGTTGTACTCGAAAGACTCTTTAGCTAGTAGCAGCTCGTGGCCGTGGCTCCGAGCGCCGCACTCGTCGTCGTGCCTGCGCCGGTGCTGTCGACACAATAGAAGGTGCTCGTCGCTGCGACAAGCGTAGCCGAGACCGCATAAGCCGTACCGTTGGCGGCGACATTACAGACGACACCGGCATTGCTGTTCGCCTTTGCGGCCCCCGCAACCTGCTTCACGACCGTCGGATCAGCGAAGAGATTGTCCGTCGCGGAGCAGGTGGATTCGAGAGCGGTATTTGCTCCGTAATTGCCGTTGGTGTTGAAGTAGATCTGTGCCTGCGTGCGAATGCCGTCGATATCAGACATGATTGCCGCGTCGTTTCCCTTGGAGCGGGCGGTGTTGAGCGAAGCGAGCACGACCGAGGAGAGGATGCCGATGATGGCGATGACGACGAGCAATTCGATGAGCGTGAAGCCGCGGTTGTTTTTCATGTTCAATTCCTTTCAGTTATGCGCGGCCTACGGGCAAACGGTGAACGAAGCAGGAAGCGCTCCTGACTCCTGCTTTGCTTGCCCGGCAGAATCGACGCACCAGTATGCCGCCGTAGCCGGAGCATTCATCTTGACGCCGATGGCGTACTGAGTCGCATTGCTACCGCACACTGCATTCACGTTACCAGCAGCAATCTGTGCGGCAGTGATGGCTTTCGCAATGACCGGATCGAGCCACAGGCTACCGGTGACGCCAGTACAGGCACTTGCTGTCGTGCCGTACGTATTGCTATTGCTGCCGTAGAAAATCTCCGCCTGAGTCTGGATGGCCGAAAGGTCGGATTGGATGGCCGCGTCATTACCCTTGGAGCGGGCGGTGTTGAGCGAAGCGAGCACGACCGCCGAGAGGATGCCGATGATGGCGATGACGACGAGCAATTCGATGAGGGTGAAGCCAGAGGAACGATTCTTGTGCATAATATATTGTGTGCGGGTAATAGCTGCATTGTACGCCATATATACCCGGGAAAAAACAAGGGTGTGGACAACGGGCCGTCCGCTTCCCTCAAATAGCGCCGGCGAGATTGTAGATCGGGAGCAACACCGCGGCAAGAAGCGTCCCGACACCGAGACCTAAGAGGACGATCATAATCGGCTCGATGAGGCCGACGAGCGTATCGACGGCATTCGACACCTCGCGGTTGTAGAACTTCGCGAGCGTCGTGAGTATCTTGCCGAGCTCGCCCGTCTCCTCGCCGACTTTCGTCATGGCGACCATGATGCCCGGGATCTCCGGGTGCTTATCGAGCGCATCGGAGATGGATGATCCGCCCTTCACATCGGCAGCGGCCTGAGTGAGCACTGCCTCGTACGCGGCATTGCCGACGACCGAACCGGTGATGTCGATCGCCTCGACGACGGAAATGCCCGAAAGGAGCATAGTGGAGAGATTATCGGCGATGCGGGCGAGGTAGAGCTTGTTGTAAAGGTCGCCCACATACGGGACCGAGAGCTTCAGACGGTCGAGCGTGAGCTTCCCCGCTTCGGTCCTCGACAGTTCCCAGAGGTAGAGGCCGCCACCGACGAGAGCGATGAATATAAAGAAGCCATAATGGACGAGGAAGTTCGAGAAACCTATGATGATGGCCGTATAAAGCGGTATCGGCTGTCCGGAATCGACGAGGACAGCGCTAATCTTCGGGATGACGAGCGTCAGCATGAGCCCCATGACGCCGAAGAAGACCGCCACGACGAATACCGGGTAGATGAGCGCGTTCTCGGCCTTGCTCACCACATCGTAGGTTCGATCGAGATAGTCGGCGAGATAGACGAAGGTCTCGGAGAGCTTGCCAGACTCCTCACCGGCGCGCACCATGTTCACGTAAAACGTCGAGAATACTTTCGGATGGCGCGCGAGCGCCTTATTGATAGGCATGCCGCCCTGCAGGTCGTCACCGACGGCGGAGAGCACCGTCGAGAGCTGCTTGTTATCGACCTCGGACGCGAGGAGGCGGAAGACGCGGAGCGCAGACACCTGTGCTTCGAAGAGGGTCGCCACCTGGCGCGAGAGGATGACGATCTCCTTATTGCTGATGCGATTCATAAACGGCAGTTCGAACGAGAGGAACGGGGGCTTCTCGGCCGACTCGATAGCCGAGATGATGAGGTTGCGCCGCTGGAGCGCTGACACGGCGATGTCTTTCGAAGGAGCTTCAATGGTGCCCTCTCGTTCGTGTCCGTCTTGGTCAATCGCGTGGTAGGAAAAAAGCATGGGGAAATATTTAAATATTAAAATGGTTAAATGTCATAGATAGGTTTCGAACGTTTTCGGGTCGGACGCGTGCTCGTAGGCATGCTCGACCGTCACTTCGCCGCGACGCACGAGATCGACGAGCGAACGGTCCATATCGATCATGCCTTCCTGCGATGAGGTTTGGATCACGGCGCTTATCTCGTGAGTGCGTGCTTCGCGGATGAGCGTGCTCACGGCATTATTATTGATGAGAAGCTCGACAGCCGGAATGAGCCCGCCGGAGATGCGCGGGACGAGCCGTTGCGAGAAGATGCCGGCGAGGCTTCCCGCAAGCTGCACGCGCACCTGTCCTTGCTGCTCAGCCGGGAACATGTCGATGATGCGATCGATGGTCTGGGCGGCGTTATTGGTATGAAGCGTAGAGAACACCAAGTGACCGGTCTCGGCGGCGGTTACGGCCGAGGAGATGGTCTCGTAATCGCGCATCTCGCCGACCATGATGACGTCGACGTCCTCGCGGAACGACCCCTGAAGCGCATCCTTGAAATCGGGCGTATCGATGTACACTTCGCGCTGGTGGATGAGAGACTTCTTCGGCGCGAAGAGGTATTCGACCGGATCTTCGATGGTGAGGATATGCTCGGAGCGCGACTCGTTGATGCGGTCAATCATCGCCGCGAGCGTCGTCGACTTCCCCTGCCCCACCGGTCCCACAACGAGGAAGAACCCCTGTTTCCGCTGCGTGAAGACCTCGAGCGTCGACGGGAGATTCAGCTCAGTGAACGTACGCACCATGTGTGGTATGAGACGGAGCGCGAGCGCGACCGCACCCTGCACACGATAACCGTTCACGCGGAACCGTGCGTCCGCCCCATGCGCGTAGGAGAGGTCAACGGCCTGATCCCTGACGAACACTCCCCACCGCTCTTCCGGAACGATGCTTTTCAGGATTGCTTCGGTCTCCTCGCCGGTGAATGCCGGGTACTTCGTGAGCGGGATGAGGGTGCCTGAAACGCGCAGCATGGGCGACCCGCCCGCGAAGAGGTGGAGATCCGACCCGCCCTGACTGACGACGAGGTCAAGAAGCTCAGCAAGACGGTTGTCGGCAGCCATACCGTTACTGAGCCTTCGCGCCGCCCTCCAGGAGGCGCATCGTCTCAGCGAATACTTCAGATGGAATCGCCGAGGCTTTGATGATGTAGCCGTCCGCGGCGAGCGTTTTCGCAGATTCGATATCCGACTCCTGCCCCTGATTTGAGAGGAAGATGATCTTCGCCTTCGCCGCGAGACTCTCCTTCCGCATCGCCTCAAGCGTCTCGAAGCCGGTCATGCC
The DNA here is from genome assembly GCA_021782715.1 of bacterium. Classification (GTDB taxonomy): domain Bacteria; phylum Patescibacteriota; class Minisyncoccia; order Phycocordibacterales; family Phycocordibacteraceae; genus C7867-001. The sequence goes on along the minus strand of JAJXUR010000016.1, from coordinate 3,379 downwards.
CGGCATGATGACGTCAAGCAGGACGGCGTCTGGCGCCGCCGTGCCCTCTTTCCGGAGTGCAGCAAGGAGCTCTTCGCCGCCGCCAAACACGGTCACGTCATGCCCGGCATTCTTGAACTTGACGGCATAGAGATCGAGAAGGAACCGGTCATCATCGACAAGATATATGCGGTAGGTCATGGCATCAGTATACTACGCCGCCGCCTCGGTCGGCCCGTCTTCGGGGAAAAGCTCTCCCCCGAGCGTGTTGATATCTTCAAACGGTATCTCCCCGCCGAGCGCTTTCACGATGGCGTCCTCGCGCATCGTGAGCATGCCATTCGTGCGCGCGGCGGCATAAATCTTCTCTTCGACCGGTTCTTTGAGCACAATCTGTTCAAGATCTTTATCCATGCGCAATATCTCGAAGACGGCCGTACGGCCGCGCGTACCGTTCGGACAAGTCGGCGTCGGCGTCGCATGGAAAAATTGCTTGAACGGCGGCAATTTCGCGCGATAGGCCTGCGGCAGGTCGGCAAATTCCCGATCGAGGAACTCCGTAAGACTCTCGGTAATCGGGAACGGCGCGCCGCCACCCTCGCAAAGCTTGCGGACCAGACGCTGTCCGATAACCGCGACCAGCGTCGGTGCGATAAGAAACGGATCAACGCCCATATCGACCAGGCGCGGAATGGCACCAACAGCCGTATTTGTGTGGATGGTTGAGAACACTAAGTGACCAGTGAGCGCCGCTTGCACCGCGAGCACCGCGGTCTCCTTGTCACGGATCTCGCCGACCATGATGATGTCCGGGTCCTGACGGAGGATGGAACGCAGGCCGCTTGCGAACGTATAGCCTATCTCGGGACGCACCTGGCTCTGCGCGACGCCGGCTATTTGGTATTCGACCGGGTCCTCGAGCGAGACGACGTTGAATTTCTCGCGGTCGAGCTCGGATAGCATGGAAAAGAGCGTCGTCGACTTCCCGGAACCGGTCGGCCCGGCGATGAGGATGATGCCATACGGAGTCTTCATCATGTCGCGGACGAGAGCGAGGTCGATGGCGTTGAACCCGACCGAATCAAGGGTCGCGGTCGCATCGGACTGATCGAGGATACGCATCACGACCTTCTCGCCGAATTCTGTCGGGAATGTCGAGACACGGAAATCGATGCGACGCTTATCGACAATCGCCGAGAAGCGGCCGTCCTGCGGTTTCCGTTTTTCATCGAGGCGGAGCTTCGCGAGGATCTTGATGCGTGCAACGACAGCCTCATGCACCTTTGCCGGCAGTTCAAGCGACGTGTGCAGGCTGCCGTCGACGCGGAACCTAACTCGTGTCTTCGTCGACGACGGCTCGATGTGCACGTCGGAGCTGTGCCCCTCAATGGCATATCGCAATATAGTCGAGACGATCTTCGTTACCGGGGCATCTTCTTTCAGCGTCTCCCCCTTGCTCGAAAGACTGAGAATCTCCTCGCCGAGTGCCGCTTCATCTTCACTTAGCTCCGCGGCCGACTTCTCCTCCCCTGGCACAGGCTTCTTGGTCGTCTCATACTCGGAGAGCGCCCGGCCCACTTCGCCGGTCAGATTCTTGTAGCCCTCCAGGACACGATCGAAATCCTGCGTGGTGATGAGGACGATCTTGTACGGGATGCCGATCTTCCCGGAGATGAACTGTAGCGCGTCGATCGCTTCGATATTGTCCGGATCGGTGATACCGACTTCGAGCGCCCCCTCCACCTTGTCGAGCGGCACGAATCCGTAATGGCGAGCTGATTCGATTGGGATATAGCTGAAGACCTCCTGATCAGCAGGAGGCTCGCCGAGTATACGGGACGGGATCCCGTACGCCGCACCGACCTCTGCGAGCGTGTCAGCGAGCGAAACGCCGTGCTCAGCAAGAGCATCCGTGAGCGAACGCTTCTGCGCCACGACAGCCTCGACCTCTGCGCGGGCTTTGGCGGTGAGGACGCCCTTATCGACGAGTAGTCCGAGAAGATTCATTCATTACATGCCCGTTACACCGGGGACCGGAGCGAAAGGATCGAGCCGCCCCGTCGGCTCGGGAGAAACTGGCGTCGAAAGATCGATGAGCGACGTGAATTTCGGATCGGAAAAGATAGCAGTCTTGAAAGATATCGGCTGCAATTCGCTCACCAGCGCCTGGAATTGCGTCTGCGCAGCGTTCTGGGCGGGCACCGATGCCGTGAGCGGCGGCTGATTGCTCGAACCCATGAAGAAATACCAGTAGGCGCCGGCAGCGATGAGGAGCGTGAGGATGACGACAACAGTGGTGTTTGATTTCATGATGCTCAGTCAATCTTAATGGAGCCAGTAGAGGCGAATCGTCATCTGATAATTGTAGACCCCCGTATCGGACCCCTTCACAACCAGATCGCGGAGGTCAAGAAGACGCGCACTCATCTCCACTCCACTTAAAAACGCCTGTAGTGCCGCGAAGGTGCCCGAGGCGGAGAGCGAGAGATCGACCGAACCAACCGGGTTCGATGCTGCAGTCGGCAGTGTCCCGGCGCTCTGGCTCGAGCCGGTACCTGCGCCGCCTGCGGCCACATCGATGTTCGCGACAGAGAGCCCCGAGCGCGCCGCAAGTGCGTTCAGGTCGAGGATAAGACCGACATTATCGACCGATCCGGGCAGGAATGTGGACAACGAGGCGAGGCTCGCCGGATCAATGGCATCGCGAGCAGAGGCAAGTTGGTTCTGCTCAGCGGTGTACTGCTGCGCCGCGGCGAGAGCCTGGTCGTCAGCACTAATAGCAGCCTGTGCTGCGGCGATTGAGCCACTCCACGTCGGGCTCACATACGCAAAGAAGATGCCGGCGGCGGCAATGAGAGCGAGTGAAGCGAGGATGCGGCTGTTCATGGTTTCGTGGTCGTAGCGGACGTCGTCGCAGCAGGAACGTTTGGAACAAACGCCTGCGACACTCCCGGGGTGAATGCGACGAGTTTCGGGTCGAGCGATGCCGAGAATCCGAAGGAGACTGAGCTGTCCCGATTGACGGTTATCTTCGAGAAGATGACATCCTTGATTCGTCCGTCAGCGGCGAATGAATTCGATGCTGCCGAGAGTGCATTGAAACTCTTCGCGAGACCGGCTCCCTCGACCTTCGCAGCACCAGTGGCATCGAGCGAAATGTGGAGCGAGGTGAATCGGACGGTCGCAGGAAGCAGGGTCTCAAGCGCGGAGAAGAACCCCGAAAATGCAGTGTGGTTGGCAAGGAGCGTCTGGCTCGAGTTGAGACGATCACGGAGCTGCACGAAACTCTCGACCGTCGCCGGGTCGATGGCAGCTTCGGCCTGCGCAAGCGCCGCATCTTTCGCATCCTTATTCGAAGAAAGGATACGGCCGTAGAAAAATACTCCGAGTGCCAGGACGA
>JAJXUR010000015.1 GCA_021782715.1 bacterium | reverse complement strand
TCGTGCCGTGCTCTTTACTCGTGCCGATCTTCTTCACCTTGGCGAGCGGCTTGCCGATCTTGTACTCCTGCATATGCATGCCACCGTCCTGATGCACGACGACCTTCGTATGATCGGAGAGCGCATTCACCACCGATGCGCCGACACCGTGGAGACCGCCCGAGACCTTATATGCTTCATTGTCGAATTTGCCGCCGGCATGGAGCACGGTCATGATGGTCTCGAGTGCGGAGACCTTCGTCTTGGGGTGGATGCCGACCGGGATGCCGTTCCCGTTATCGGCGACGCGCACGTAACCGTCGGGCAGGAGCGCAACTTCGATATCGTCGCAACGACCGGCCATCGCCTCGTCGCGAGCATTGTCGAAGATCTCCCACACGAGGTGGTGAAGACCCTCGGGACCCGTGGTCCCGATGTACATGCCCGGGCGCTTCCGCACCGGCTCGAGACCCTCGAGGACGGTAATAGACGAAGCGTCGTATGCCTTCGTTTTCGGTTCTTTTTCGGTGTTTTTAGCCATGAAAATAGCCGTTTCCGGTTACTTTCAGTATAGCACGAAACGGGCCGGTTTTCCTCCTCGGAATCAGCGCACTTCGTAGCCCACGGCGCGGAGCGCCGCGGATATTTTCTCCATGACAGCGTTCACTTCGTCGTCGGTGAGGGTGCGCTCGAATGATCGGAAAACGAGGCGGAATGCGTAGGATACTCTCCCCTCTTTTTCGAACCGGTCGAACTGATCGAGACGCGCGAGGAGTTCGCCCGCATGCTCGCGGATCGCGTCCTCGATAACCGCCGCTTCAGTGCCGACCGGGACCCAGAGCGCGATGTCGCGCACGACGAACGGGTAGACCGAGAACGGCTTATACGCGCCGAGCTCGTAACACGCCGGGATATAGTCGTCCGTGTCTTCGATGCTCGGCAGATCGGCGACCGGCTCCGAGGTTTTGACAGCAAGACGCTCCCCGTCCTTCGTGAAGACGGTGCCTATCTCGAAGAGCTTCGGCTTCTGCTTCGGGGCAAGGACGAGCGGCGCATATTGCTTCGCCTGCGCGAGCGCCGTCGCCATGTTGTCGTCGAGACTCGTACGCAAGGCGGGCATACCATTATCAAGCGGATTCGCGAGAACGATATCGCCCTTCTTCGCGAATGACTGCGTCGACATCTCGATGAAGCCGCGTTCGACGAGAAAATCCTTCACGCGCTCGATGCCGCGATAGCGTGTCTGGTCTGGCGTCCCGTGGAGTGGTGGTAGCTCGGTGGCCGGAACCGTGTCATAGCCCACGATACGACCGACCTCCTCGATGAGATCCTCAGGAATAGTGAGGTCGGTTCGCTCGAAGGGCGGTGTGACGGTGAAGACATCGTTCTCGACGCTCGTATCGAGGCCGAGCCGGCGGAACACCTCTTCAGTTTCCGCAATCGTGAGCTTCGAACCGAGGAGACTGTCGATACGCAAGTGCGAGACGGAGACCCCTCGACTCTGCTCGGGGCGAGCCGGGTACACGTCGACGACGCCCGCGACTTCGCCGCCCGCGATATCGGTAATGAGAGCGAGCACGTCGCGCATGCCGTAGCTGGCGAGCTCGGGCGACGGACGATTCTGAAAGCGTAAGCTCGCATCAGTGAAAAGCCGGAGTGTCTGCGCCGCGCGGCGCGTCGTCGTACCGTCGAAATTCGCCGACTCAACGATGATATCCATCGTCTCACCGGTGAGCTCCGCCGCCTTGCCGCCCTTCACGCCCGCGAGAGCTATAGGCGTGTCGGCATTCGCATCCGTGATGAGCTGGATGTTCGGGGTGAGAGAGTATTCCTCGCCCGAAAGCGTCGTAATCGTCTCATCCGCTTTCGCACTCCGCACACCAATAGTATACGTTCCATCTTCTTGCTTGAGCTTCGCCGCATCGAAGGCGTGCAGCGGCTGGCCGATATCGAGCATCACGTAATTCGTCGCATCCACGACATTGTTGATGGATCGCTGCCCCACTGCCTCAAGTGCTTCGCGCAGCCAGTCGGGCGACGGGCCTACTTTCACACCCTTCACGAGAGCACCCATGTACCGCAAGCATTTTTCAGAGTCCTCGATCTCGACCCTGAGCTCCGTACAAGGTTCAACCTTGTACGACAAGGTGTACGACAAGGTTGAACCTTGTACGGGTTCGCGGAGCGGGTCGTGCTTCAGCGGCGTATCGAGTATCGCGGAGAGCTCTTTCGCGATGCCACGATGACTGAGGCAATCGGCGGCACGGTTCGGCAGCACTTTTACGTCCAGCAAGTCACCCTTCACCTCTTCTATCTCGAACGCATGAAAGGTCAAGGCGTTGGCAATCGCTTCCGCGCTCGGCAGCGGCGCATCGAAATACTTCTGCAGCCATTTCAGGGAGACTTTCATAGTTTCTTTTCGTCGAAGGCGTAATTGAAACGAATATCGCCCGAATGGAAAAGGCGTACATCAGGAATGCCGTGCTTCACCATGATGAGCCGTTCCAGCCCGCCACCGAAAGCGAAGCCTTGGACCTTTTCTGGATCCAGACCAGCATTGCGGAGCACGTTCGGGTGGAGCATGCCCGCGCCGGTGGTCTCGAGCCATTTACCCTCTTTCCCCGGCGGCTGAAACCACACGTCAATCTCGACCGATGGCTCGGTAAAGCCAAAGAAGCTCGGGCGGAAGCGCACTTTAGTGTTCGGTCCGAAATATTCGCGATAAAACCGGTCGAAGGTGCCCTTCAAGTGAGCGAGCGTCACCGACCCGATCGGTCCGACGGCAAATCCGTCGAGCTGGTAGAACTGCGCTTCATGCGTCATATCGGTCGCCTCGTTGCGGAAGACCTTTCCCGGGTTGATCCTGCGCATCTCGGTCGCGCCGGACTTCGCCATCTCCTCGAGACAGCGCATCGTCACCGAGGTCGCATGCGTACGAAGTACCTTTCCCGGTTCTCCCTTGATCCAGAAGGTGTCCTGCATGTCGCGTGCCGGGTGATCCTCAGGCACATTGAGCGCGGTGAAATTGTGCCAATCGTCCTCAAGCTCAGGGCCGTACGCGATGCCGAATCCCATGCGCCCAAAGATGTCCGCCATCTCACGGATAGCGATAGAAATAGGGTGCAGACGGCCCGATTCGTTCATTCTGAAAATATAGCAGATTATGCTAGAATTACGTCATTATGGGCCAAGAAGTACTTACCTTCCCTTTCCTTTTCCTCGCTATATTTTTTGAGTCGTTCGTCCTCGTGACGCTCCTCTCGAAGCCGGCGAGGTCTGCGCGTGCGCGCGTCCCGGGCGAGGCGACGCCAACCGTCGCCGTCATCGTGCCGTGCTGGAACGAAGCGACGACCGTCGCCGCCACCTGTGAGTCGCTCCTCGCGCTCGACTACCCCGCCGACAAACTCGAGATCATCCTCGTCGATGACGGCTCGACCGATGCGACACCGGCGGCGATGGCTCCCTTCGCGACTCATCCGCAGGTGCGCGTCGTCCGCAAGGAGAACGGCGGGAAACATACCGCGCTCAATACCGGCATCGCCATGACGGAGGCCGAATTCATCGGCTGCTTGGATGCCGACTCTTTCGTCGACTCCGCGGCGCTTCGCGAGATTGTCCCTTGCTTCGCCGAACCGAACGTTGCCGCCGTCACCGCAGCGATGTCGATACACCAGCCGAAGAACATGCTCCAGCATATGCAAAATGCCGAATACACCTTCGGCATCACGCTTCGCCACACCCTCGCCTCCATCAACGGCCTCTACGTCACGCCCGGACCGTTCTCTTTCTATCGACGAAGCACCATCAATGAGCTCGGCGGGTTCCGCCATGGCCACCAGACCGAAGACATGGAGATGGCACTCCGGCTCCAGCATGCGGGCTACGAGATAGAGAACGCGCCGCGCGCGCGCGTCTATACCAAGTCGCCGGACACGGTGCTCGCCCTCATCAAGCAGCGCACCCGCTGGACGAGCTGCGCCCTCCGCAACGTCCTCGGCGAGTACCGCAGCCTCGTCGGCTCCCGCAAGCACGGCGTACTCGGCATGCTTATCCTCCCCGTCTCTCTCATCGCCGTCGCAAGCACGCTCCTCCTCTTCTCGGTGATGCTCTTCCAGCTCGGCCGGAGTGCCGTGACCGCGCTTCAGGTCCGCGCTGGCATCCCCCTCTCCTACGCCTATCTGCCGCATGGCTCCTTTGATTGGTTTTACTTCCCCGCAAGCTTCTACATCCTGCTCGGCGCCGCGACACTCCTGACCTCGCTCTCGCTCATCATCATCGGCAAGCGTATCTCGAGGACGCCGGGAAATATCGGACTCGGACTCATCTCCTACACCTTCCTTTACGGCCTTATCGTCCCGCTCTGGCTCGCGCGTGCGACGGTCGATGTCACGCTCGGCAAGAATCGCGGCTGGCGCTGGTAGAACCTGCACTCCCATGTCACTCGTCACCCGCAACGTCATCATCGCTCTCGTCATCACCGTCGTACTTGCCGGTACGGTCGCTTACGCGGTCGACTACCTGAATCGTGCCCGCATCAATGAACTTTCGACTATGGAAGATCAGATATCGATTGATACGCTTTCTCTTGATACGCAATTCTCCCTGCTCGAGGCGGCTCCCTGCGATAGTGCCGCGTCCTCGACGACGCTCGTGAGCAGCCTCGCTGATCTCGGGAACCGCCTCTCCTACGCTGAAGATCAGCTCGGTACCGACAACGCTCAAGTCGTGCGCCTGAAGGAACAGTATTCTCTGCTCGAGATCCGCGACTACCTCATCACCAAGCAGCTCGCGGAGGCGTGCGGGACGAAGCCGGTAACCGTCCTCTATTTCTATAGCAATGCCGGCGACTGTGCCGATTGCGACAAAGCGGGCTACGCCCTCTCCTACCTGCGCACCACGTACCCCAGCTTGCGTGTCTACTCGTTCGACTATAACCTCGATCTCGGCGCTCTGAAGACACTCGTCGGCATCACCAAGATACAGGACACCCTTCCGGCCTTCGTGATAGACGGCAAGCGCTCCTATGGCTTCACCTCCCTCACCGATCTCGAGAAACAGTTCCCGAAGGGAGCCCTGGCGACCTCAACCGCGAGTCTGAAATAGAAAATCCGCTCATCGAGCGGATTTTCTACAAGTGAGTTGCTCTACCCATTAAGCCATTCTTGGAGCCGGGAGTCGGATTCGAACCGACGACCTACTCATTACAAGTGAGTTGCTCTACCAACTGAGCTATCCCGGCATTCACCTACCTTACCTCAAGCGAATCAATATCGGGATGCGTCGCTTGGAGCGTGTCTTTGAAATCAGACAGCGTCTTCACGAACTCGCGCGCATTCTCGCGCGGCGCATCGGTAATTTCGGTCCGCGAACGCAAGTGCCGTACGAGACGCGTGAGGAGCCGCTCGGTCGCTCGCACGGCCTGAAGCGAGAGGTGCGCGATCGCGTGCCCGACGCGGACGAGGGCGTGACGCACTTCATCTCGCGCGAATGCGGGCAGATCGACATGCGCCACGATAAACTCGGCACGCTCGATAATCGTATCGAGCGCCGCACGCTTCGCAGCAAAGAGACGTACGCTCTTCCGCGTCTCGTAGTGCGTAAGCGCGATGAATCCGGCAAGGAGCGCGATCGAGAACAGTACTGCGGCAAGGTGCGCCACGGTGAAGGATTATCGCGCGGAAAGACGCGCGAAACGGCTCACTAGGACGCGCTCCCCGAACTTCTGTGTCGCTTCGTTCAAGAGGTCGCGCACGGTCTTGCTCTCGTCCTTGATGAAGGGCTGTTCGAGAAGCACCTGGTCGCGGAAATAGCTCGAGAGCTTCCCCTCGAGGATCTTCTCCTGCATCTCCGCGGGCTTGTCGGCGACCTCCTTCTGGAAGACGGCGGTTGCCGCTTCTTTCGCCTCCGGAGCTATCTCCTCGGTAGTCACGTAGGCCGGAGCGGTCGCGGCGACCTGCATCGCGAGCTCGCGAGCGAGCGCGATGAACTCGGGATTCTTCGCGACGAAATCCGTCTCGCAGGAAAGGAGCACCATCGCACCGACGACACCGTCGTGAATGTAGCTGCCGATGGCGCCAGCTGCAAGCGAACGGTCCGCCTTCTTATCAGCAGCGGCCGCGGAGTGCTTCTTGAGGATGACCTCGGCCTTCGCGATGTCGCCGCCGGCCTCCTCAAGCGCCTTCTTGCACTGCATGACCGACACGCCAGTCTTGTCGCGCAATTCTTTTATCGTTGTTGTCGTGATTTCCATAATGTAAAAATATATTAACACGCCGAGGCGATTCTACTACCAAGCGAGAAAGCGGAAAAGAAATTCTTATTTCGTTTTCCCGAACGAGCGCAGGAAGGAGGCTTTGTCCGCAAAGCTTATGCGACCTGACCCTTCTTGAACGCCTCCACAAGCTCACCAAGCACGAGACGCACCGTCTCGCGCGACGCGTCGTTCGCGACGATCGGATAGGCGACCTCCTTAAGATTGCAGTCCGAGCTCATGAGGGCGATGATCGGAATGCCCGCCTCGTTCGCCTCCTTGACGGCGTACTTCTCGTGCTTGGTGTCGATGACGAGAAGTGCGTCCGGGCGCTTCGCCATCGTCGTGATGCCGTCGAGACGCTCTTCGAGACGCTTCTTCTCGCGATCCATCTTCACGAGCTCGAGCTTCGTGTGCTGCTTGCTCATCGCGCCGGCTGCCGACGTGTCGGTAAGCTCGACGAGGCGATCAATGCGCTTCTTGATTTCGACCCAGTTTGAGATAGTACCGCCGAGCCAGCGGGTCGCGACGAAGGGCGCCTGCATATCCTGCGCGGCTTTCTTCACGAGAGCCGCGATTTCAACTTTTCCGCCGACGAAGAGGACTATCTTACCCTCCTTCGCGAGCGTCTCCATGACAGCCTTCGCAGCATTCAGCTGCTCGGTCGTCTTCTCGAGGTCGATGATCTCCTGGCGGCCCTTCGTACCGACCAAAAATGGCTTCATCGATGGGTGGCGGCGCGCCTTCACCTGCGCGAAATGCGCCCCTGTATCGAAGAGGCGCTTCAGTTCTGCCGTATCTTTCCCAGTCGTCATGTGGAGCTACTGTACCTGAATACCGACCGTTATGCAAGCGTTTCCGCGCTCGCCGTACGGAGCGCGTCGACGATGGCGTCGAGGTTGCCGGCCATGATTTTGGGCAGATTGTGCCACGACTCGTTGATACGATGGTCGGTAATGCGATCCTGGAGGATGTTGTAGGTGCGGATCTTCTCCGAGCGGTCGCCGGTGCCTATCTGCGACTTCCGCTCCGCCGCGTGCTTCCGCGCCTCCTCCTCGTCGTGGAGCTGCTCGAGCTTCGCCGAAAGGATTTGCATCGCCTTCTCGCGGTTCCCAAGCTGGCTGCGCTCGCTTGAGGAGCGCACATCGATACCGGTTGGCCGGTGGATAAGCCGCACGGCCGTCTCGACCTTGTTCACATTCTGCCCCCCTGCCCCGCCGCTCCGGGAGAATTCCATATCGATGTCGGTGGGGCTTATCTCGAACTTCGGCTTCGCGCGGATTGGGAGCACGGCGACCGATGCGGTCGAGGTGTGGATGCGGCCCGACTTCTCGGTAAGCGGGACACGCTGCACGCGATGCACGCCGGTCTCGTACCGAAGCGCGTCATAGGCGCCGTCGCCGGCTATCTCGAGCGTGAGGTCATCGATGACGCGCGTCTTCCATCCGCGGTGTTCGGCGTACTTCGCATACATGTCCTTCAATTCGTGTGCAAAAATGGACGCTTCATCGCCACCCGCGCCCGCGCGGAGTTCCATCACGACCGAGATAGGCGCTGCCGTGTCTTCCTGCTCCCTATCCTTCGCGAGGATCTGCTCTATCTCAACAAGGATGTCATGCTGGCGCGCCCGTATGCGCGTCTCGTCCTCCTCCGCCATATGCGCAAGCTCCGGATCTCCCGAAGCGGCTTCTTTTGCGTCCGCGACTTCCCTATCGAGACGCTCGTACTCCTCCGCGAGATACGCGGTCGAGAAGTTCTTCTTGAAGTCGGACGAATATTCCATTCTGCTCACTTTACCTCACCTCTCCAAGAAGCGGAAACTGGTTTTGGTGAGGGTCAAGCGTAGTGCACGATGCTCCCGCAACCGCGCCTGACAAATAGAAGAACGCGCATATATCATGCGCGTTCTTCATGTTACAAAAGGTAACGCACTCACCAAAACCAGTTTCCGCTTCCTTATTTCTTTGCGGCGGCTCGTTGTTTGAACTTCTCGACGCGACCCGCCTTATCGAGCGTGCGCTCCTCGCCCGTATAGAACGGATGCGATTGCGAAGAGATCTCGACAGTGAGCTTCGGGTACTCCTTGCCGTCCTCCCACAGAGCGGTCTCAGTGGTGTGGACCGCCGAGCCGATGAGGAAACGGGCCCCCGAGGCGATGTCCTCGAATATGACCTGCTTATATGCTTCCGGATGGATATCTGCTTTCATTCCCCCGATGGTAACACAGGCTTAGAATTCTTGGAAGGTCGGCACCACATTCACGGTCGCCGTTGCGGTCGCAGCCCCGCTGTTGCAAGAGACGGTGTAGACGGCCTGGGAGGTGACGGTGACGGGCTGTGAGCCGCTCGTGC
>JAJXUR010000014.1:1860-9718 GCA_021782715.1 bacterium | reverse complement strand
TCTATTTCTCCTTGCGCCAGGCGTCGATCTTGGCGTGATGACCGGTCTGGAGGACCTTCGGGACCTTGTACTTCTTCTCTTTATACAAAATAGTCTCGGGGCGGGTATAGACCGCGCTGCTGGCGATGCGGCGCTCCTCCACCGACACGTCCTTCCCGAGTACGCCCGGCAGGCGGCGCGTGACCGCGTCGACGATAGCGAGCGCCGGCACTTCCCCGCCGGTGTAGACCGCTTCGCCCACGGCGAACTCTTTTATCGGCGCGAGCGTCTTGATGATCTTCTTCGCGCGCTCGTCGATGCCCTCGTAGCGGCCACACACGAGCACGACATCATCATACTTGGCGAGGGCGTCGGCGTCTTTGTTCGTAAATTGTTTTGCGCTCGGGCTGAACCAGATGATCACCTGCTTGCGCGGAACCTTGCTCCGGCTCTTGAGCGTTTTTTCGACAGCCTTCACGACCGGGAGCGCCATCATCACCATGCCCGGGCCGCCGCCGTAGGGGCGTTCGTCTACCTTCTTATAGCTCCCTTCCGGGCCCGCGACGAAATCGCGCGGGGACTGATACGTTACGGAAATCTTCTTCTCTTTGCGGGCACGACCGATGATCGACGCCGAGAGGTACGCGTCGCACGCTTCTTCGAACAAGGTGATCAGGTGAAATTTCATGTGGTGAGCGAGGCGCCGAAAGGATGAGCCAGTCTTGTTTCTTGGAGGGTCAAGCGTAGTGCACACGTATCATGACACTCTCTTTGAGACGGGCGGTCTGAGATATTTTTGTGCGTGCCATACCTGTGGCGGGTAACGCACTCAAAAAACAAGACCGGCGAATCCTCTGCGCCTCGCGATTAAAGCTCCTCGACCACTTGGTCGACGGTCTTCATCTCCGGTTCGGCCGCGAGCGCCGAGGGGCGCAGGCCGCCCATCGGCTCGTTGATCTTGAGGTTCACGCGCGCATTGCCCTTCATGCCGACGACGCGCAGGAGGATGCGCAGCGCCTCGGCAGTCTTGCCGCTCTTGCCGATGATCTTGCCCATGTCGTCCGGATGAACGGTGAGCGTGAGGAGGACACCCATCTGGTCGATAGTGCGCGTCGTCTCGACCGATTCGGGGTGGTCGACGAGTGCCTTCACTGCATATTCGAGAAATGCCTGATCTGGTTCCATGGTAGGGATATCGGGTTATGTGTCCGCCGAGGGCGGCGTCGAGATTATGCGGCCGCTTCTTCGGCGACTACTGCAGGAGCCTCTTCAGCTGCCGGTTCCGCTTCTGCGACCACTTCCTCTTCGGTCGGGAGCTCTGGTGCGGCCTCCTCGACTGCCACTTCAGGAGCGGCCTCTGCCGGTGCCGCTGCGGCTTCCGCTGCTGCCTTCTCGGCTGCGGCCGCTGCTGCGGCCTCTGCCTTCGCCGCCTCTACAGCTGCCTTCTCTGCGGCGATAGCGGCCTCGCTCTTGACCGGCGACTTGCGCGGGAGGACGTTCACTTTCTTGCCCTCGATGACCTTCTTGTTGATAAGGAGGTTGCGGATGGAATCCGTCGGCTGGGCGCCCATAGAGAGCCAGTGCTTCACCTGCTCTTCGTTCAGAGTGAGCGCTTTGCTCTTCGGATTGTAGGTGCCGAGGAGCTCGACGACATTACCTGCCTTAGCAGCGCGCTCCTTCTCGAGGACGGCAATGCGAAACGCCGGATCATTGGTCCGGCCGGTGCGCTGGAATCGAATCATCAACATGTAGGCGAACAGTACCAGAACCCTATCAAAATCGCAAATACATCCAGCACTCGCCAAAAGTCAGTGCCGTATAAAAAAAGGGCGGTCCGTAGACCGCCCCGAAGCCCTATCGCAAAGATGGCACAAGGGATTGCGCCATAGGCACTATAGCACCTGCCACGGAATCTGCTACAGTGAGAGAAATGGCGCCAGACGCACCCCTCGAAGGACCAATAACGATGACCCGCAAGGGTTTCGGCTTCTTCCCGGTGGGCGAAGACCAGGAGGACCTCATCATCCCGCCGGAGTGGGCCGGCCATGCGCTCTCGGGCGACATCGTGAAGGTCACCCCCATGGGCGCCTACCGCGATCCCTCGGGCCGCATGCCGCCGCGCTCCGCTGGCAAGGTCGTCGAAATCGTCTCCCGGCAGCGCGAGACCTTCGTCGGCACGCTCATCGAGGAGAATGGCCTCGTGTTTCTGCAACCAGATTTCAAGAAAATGTATGTTCCTATCGTTATCAGTCCCTCGACTCCGCTCGGGACAATCGGCACTGCGCCGATTGGCGACAAAGTACTCGTGAAGCTCGTGAGCTGGGACGCCGATAAGGACTATCCGCTCGGCGAGATAGTCGAAGTCATCGGCAAGGCCGGCGTGCACGAGACCGAGATGCGCGCGCTCGCGCTCGATCAAGGGTTCTCTTCCACCTTCCCGCCCGGCGTCCTCGCTGAAGCGAAGCGCCTTGAAGAACACGGCCGCGCGATGATTACCGACGAGGTCGCACGCGTCGGTGCCGACTCACCGCGCCGAGACTTCCGCTCGGTGCCGACCTGCACCATCGACCCTGTCGACGCAAAGGACTTCGACGACGCGCTTTCGGTGCGTACGCTCGAAGGCGGCACCATCGAGGTCGGCGTCCACATCGCCGACGTCTCTTTCTTTGTGAAGCCGGGCAATGCGCTCGATACCGAAGCGCGTGAACGTGCGACTTCCGTCTACCTCGTCGATCGCACCATCCCGATGCTCCCGCATATCCTCTCGACTGACCTCTGCTCGCTTAACCCTGATCAGGACCGCCTCGCCGTCTCGGCCGTCTTCACGCTCGACAAAGATGCGAACATCGTCAACGAGTGGTTCGGCGAGACCGTCATCCATAGCGATCGCCGTTACACGTACGAAGACGCGCAGAAGACACTCGACGAAGGCCAGGGCGACCTGCACGCCGAGCTCTCGACACTCCTCGACCTCTCGAAGAAGATTCGCGCGCGCCGCGCGGCCAAGGGTGCCATCGAATTCGATACCGCCGAAGTGAAAGTCGAGCTCGACGAGACCGGCAAGCCGATAGCCATCCGCCTCAAAGAGCGCAAAGCGACGAACCTCCTCATCGAGGACTTCATGCTGCTGGCGAATGAGGCGGTCGCGAAACATCTCTCGAAGCTCACCAAGCAGGGCGGCGCACACCTCTCTTCGCTCTATCGCGTGCACGACGCGCCGGACACCGACCGCATCGAGAACCTCGCGAATCTCCTACGCATCATGGGCTACCATCTGCAGACCTCGGGCGCCGGCAACGTGACCGGCGCAGAGCTGAATAAATTGCTCGAAGCGGTGAAGGGCAAGCCCGAGGAATACCTCGTGAAGACCGCGACGCTCCGCTCCATGAGCAAAGCCGTCTATACGACGCGCAACATCGGCCACTTCGGCCTCGCCTTCGACTTCTACACGCACTTCACCTCGCCTATCCGCCGCTACCCCGACCTCATCATCCACCGCCTCGTGAAGGCGCATGCCGGTGGCGATCCTATCACGCCACAGGAGATGTCGGAGTTCGACAAGCTCGCCCTCCACGCCTCCGAGCGCGAGGTCGCGGCCGCCTCTGCCGAGCGCGACTCGATCAAGATGAAGCAGGTCGAATTCCTCGCCGAGAAGGTCGGCCAGGAGTTCGACGCGGTCATCTCGGGCGTCACCGAGCGCGGCCTGTACGTCGAGGAGCAGACCACGCATGCCGACGGCATGATTCGCATCAAGGACGTTGGCGACGACTATTTCGAATACGACGAGAAGCATTATCAGCTCGTGGGCAAGCGCACGCACAAGGCCTACCGCCTCGGCGATCCCATCAAAGTGAAGCTCGCCGCAGCTCGCATCATGGAGAAAGAGCTCGACTTCGTCCCGGTTGTATAAAATAAAATAGAAGCCGCCTCCACGGCTTCGTGAAGGCGGTTAATCAGCCAGGGACGGGGCTTCCGTGAAAGTTCGGCGGGCTCTCGCAGGCGGGACAGTATGGAACATATTCATACTGAACTTCGCCACTACCCGAACAAGGGAACGGACCGTCGCGAACCGTATGAGCGACCTTTCCTCCAAGTATCTCGGCACCGCAAGTCGCACAGCTCCATGCAGTCCCCATCCTCGTGTATATCTGGTTTGGGTTCGCCTTCTTGCGACGATACAGAACGCCGGGACGGCTCGGTATTGTCGCATCTTCCAGTGGATGGTCATCCCCGGAACCGGTGACTTCACACCAAGAAACACCAGCCAGCTCTTCCAGCAACCCTTGGACTGCCGTTGTCGTTTCAGTCATCACTGTGCACCTTTCTTATCAAATGAGCGCCATTTGCCCAATGGACAATCTACTCGCTATCTCGCCTTCAGTCAAAACTACTTCGCAATGCTATTTGTGCAACACCAGGTGTTGCACACTTCCCTAATCAAAACGGGTCAAACAGGTAAGCTTCATCTTTCGCTACGCTCGAATCAACGAAAGCTTGATACTCATCCGCTGTTTCAAATTGATCAAGAATGATGGACGGATCAAGCAATTCTCTGAAACGATTCGGACCGAGATAATCGCGATAACTCGACCACGCATACCCATGTTCCCTGCCCGCTATTCCCGGAAGTTCCCGAGGATTGCGATGAATGTACGTTGAGAGGTAAAGCAACTGATCGTTATCTTCGATATGCACAGCGCGATATGGTCCCTGGAAAAGATGCCCGACCGTCTCGTATTTCGTATTCGAATACTTCGCATAGGCATTCAAGACTCTCTGCATGTACCGGACGATGCCTGACTCCTCATCCTCACGAGCCATTAGGTGTAAATGATTATCCATAAAGGCAAACGCTTCGAGCGTGACGTAGCGCGTCTTTATGATCTGCGAGATCAAGTCTGTTGTCGTATCCCATATTTCGGTGATTCCGAGCCTCGATATTTCCCTGCTTATGTTCCGTATTGATTCTGGCGATTGAAGATGAGTGGCGAGGAACAGCATGCGCATCCTGTCGGCATTGTTCCTAAAGATATTCTGTTTGTTGTTCCCACGAATGCAGAGGTGATAGTGCTCTCCTGGTGCAAATATCGTAGTCCGTATAGGCATATCCCTAATCTTCTCGCGGCAACGCCTCGTGTGCAACACCAGGTGTTGCACAATCGTCCAGTCTCGGCGATCCCATCAAGGTGAAGCTCGCCGACGCGCGCGTGATGGAGAAGGAACTCGACTTCGTTCCGGTTGTATAAAAATATCGCGGCAGGGTGGGAACCCTGCCGCATTGTCGGTTTAACGAAGAGCTGCATCGCAAATACCCACCACTTCGCGAACATCAACATCCGTAAGTTCGCGAGTCGTATCGTAATCCTTAGTGTCTCCATTGGAGACCACCAGTCGCAAATTTTTCTGGATAACTGGATTTGCCAACCAGCTTTTTTCTGACCCACGCACTGGCACTACACTATCTTTTTGTTGCATAGCAACCTCCGCTTATGTAGTTGAACAATTTCCCTTCTGTCGTCAGAATAGCTCAAGTGAACCTATTTCGCCACGGAGACGGCTTCGTCGAACTTGACCGAGAGGAGCTTGGAGACGCCGTCATTGCCCATGGTCACGCCGTAGAGGATGGAGGCGCGGCTCATGGTCTCGCGGTTGTGGGTGATGACGATGAGCTGCGAACGCTTCGCGAGGCTGTCGATCATGTCGCCGTAGCGGCGGCTGTTCGCTTCGTCAAGGGCAGCATCAGTTTCATCCAGTATCAAAAATGGCGGCGGGTTCACCTGGCTCATCGCGAAGATGAGCGCAATCGACGTGAGCGCTCGCTCGCCGCCCGAGAGCTGCATGAGGGAGCGTACTTTCTTCTTCGGAAGGTTGACCGAGATTTCGATGCCCGGGCGCTCTTTCTCTTTCGGTTCGTCAAGCATCTCTTCGCTCTCGCTCTCCTCCGCCGCTTCAGGCTCCTCAAGCGCGAGGCGCGCGCCGCCGCCGCCGAACATGAGGCCGAAGTATTCGCCGAATGACGCATTGACCGACGCAAGCCCCTCGGAAAAATGTTTCGCGAGCTCGGTATCGAGATCATCGATGAGCAGCTTGAGTCCGGCAGCAGATTTCGCGAGATCCTCAAGCTCGCTCGCGAGGAACGCCTCGCGCTCCCCCACCTCCTTATATTCCTGACGGATGTCTTCGCCGGTGCCGCCCGCTTCTTCGAGCCGTATCTCGACACGTTCGAGAGAACGCTTGCGGTCTTCCTGCGCGCGACGGTCCTCCTCCGGCACGCTCGCGAGCGGCTCATAGGTGACAGCAGCAAGACCGGCGAGCGCGCCGGCCTCGGCCTTGCTGCGATCGAGCGCCTGCGCAAGGAGCGTGAGCTCGCGCTCTCGCGAAGCGTTCGCGGTAAGCACGTTCTCCTCATGCGCTTTCGACTGGGCGATATCGAGAATACGGCGGCGCATTTCGCGACCGGTCTCGTCATGTGCCGTGAGCGCCTCGCGGGCGCGAGCAAGTGCTGACTTTGCGTGCTCCTGCTCCTCGGCGAGCTTCGTATCCTTCGCGAGAAGTTCGGTATGCTCATTCCCGAGCGCATACGCCGTACGCTCCTCGTCGGCAAGGAGATCGTCGGCCGGGACCGCGAAGCGGCTTACGAACTTCTTGATGAGCGACGCGACTTCGGTGAGAGCCGCACGGATAGCTTCCGGGGTAGCGGCCTCTTCGCTCTGCTTGCCCACCTCCTGTGCGAGCGTGAGCAGGTCTTCGCGCGGCACCTTGGCATACGGCTCGCGCGCGACGCGCGCGCTGCGTTCCTTTGCGGCGGCAAGCGCTCCCTCGACACGACCGATCTCGCGCGCGAGCGCGCTACGCTCGCCGCCGAGCCGCTCGACGTCGCGCTCAGATTTGCGTACCGCCTCGAGCCATTTCAACCCCTCAGCATCAGTCGTCACGCGTTCCTCGATACCAGCGAGCTCGGCGGTCGCTACCGCGAGCCGCTCCGCGGCGTCGCGTTTCTCTTCGGCGTTCTTCGCTTTCTCTTGGGCGAGATACGCATCTTCGATGGCGAAGTACGTCTGTGCGAGACTGATGAGCTCGACACGCATACTGTCGGCGCGCTCGAGCTTCTTCACCTGGTTCTCGAGGAAGCGCAGGTGCGGCGCGAGCTCCCTGCGGAGCGAATTCACCTGAGCGATATTCTCATCGGTCTTGAGGAGCTTACGAGCCGCCTCTTGTTTCTTGAACTCATACATCTTGAGACCGAGGGCGTCCTCGAGCATCGCGCGGCGATCGCGCGGCGAAGCGAGCAGGATGCGATCCGCCTCGCCCTGAGAGATGATGTGGTGCCCCGTCTCGCCGATGTTCGCACCAGCAAGCAATTCCTCGATATCGCGCAGGCGCACGCGCGAGCCATTGATGGAGTATTCGCTCGTACCGTCGCGAAAGACTGCACGCTCGATAGAAACTTCGTCGAAATCGATCTTGAACTGCCGATGGGAATTATCGAAGACGATGGCGACCGCCGCGCGACCCGCGCGCGGCATGAGGTGCGACCCGCCCCAGATGAGGTCTTCGGCGCGTTTGCCGCGCATACTCTTCATCGACTGCTCGCCGAGCGCGAAGCGGAACGCCTCGGCGACGTTCGATTTACCCGACCCGTTGGGGCCGACGATGGCCGTCGTCGAATTGACGAAGTCAAGCGTCGTCTTCTTCGCGAAGGATTTAAATCCGACTATTTCAAGCCGCTTCAGCATTGTCGTCTATTGTATCAAATGAAACGGCACCTAAGACCACTGCATCTTTTTCAATCCAGCTTCCGCTGCCGCCTGCTCCGCCTCCTGTTTGCTCTGCCCTTCCCCGCGCGCGATCTCAGCGGTGCCGATGAAGACGCCGACCG
>JAJXUR010000014.1:0-1850 GCA_021782715.1 bacterium | reverse complement strand
CGTGAAGCGCTTGTCGTGATCGGGGCCGATCTCAGAAAGCGTTTCGTAGGCAGGCGTGATGCCGCGCTTCTCCTGCGCGACTTCCTGGAAACGGCTCTTCGCGTCCTGGTAAGAGCGCTTGCTGATGACCGTGTCGATCTTGCTGCATAGATTCTTTGTAATAAAAGCTTCGGCCGCGTCGTAGCCGGCGTCAAGATAAATCGCACCGATGATAGCCTCGAACGCGTCGGCGAGTATCACGTCGCGCGCACGACCGGTATCCTTAGACTCTCCCTTCGAGAGGAGGAGGTAGTCGTTCACCCCGAGCGCTTGCGACGTCTCGGCGAGTGAGACCGTATTTACGAGCGCGGCGCGGTAGCTCGTGAGCTCGCCCTCCGGCTTCGCGGGGAACTTCTTGAAGAGGAAGTCGGTGGCGGCGAGCTCGAGGACCGCGTCGCCGAGGAACTCGAGTCGCTCGTTGTGTGAACCTGTGTATTCACGGTGCTCATTCAAGTACGAGCGGTGTGTCAAAGCCTCGACGAGGAGGTCGAGATTTCGGAACGAGAGGTCGAGCTTCTCGGTAAATGATGCAAAGTCGGGCATAACAACAGTATGGAGCAGATTCCGGGAAAATCAAACATGGGCGCGCGGGCATTGTAATTCCGGAGCGTGCGGAGTGCGACGGCGCGAACCAGAGCAAATTTCCAGCAGGAAATTATGCGGCTCCGAAATCACAATGCTCGCGCGCTCAGCTAACGACTCGCCTGATCGAGGAGCTTCTGGACCGCTGCCGTGACGATGGGAAGCATGTCATCATAGAAATTAAGGTCAATGATGTCCTGGAGGCGGAACCACTTCGCGTCGTCGAGGCCGCCGCTTTTCTTGAGCACGAGCGGCTCAAACTCGCTTGCCGCGAGGAAGAACCACACATGCTTCCGCACCTTCCCTTTCTCTGGGTGCGAGGCGACATATTCGTTCTCACCGACCTGGCTCTCGACTCTTGCATCGAGGCCGAGCTCTTCTTTGATGACGCGCATGACGCCGGCCTCGGGCGACGCGTCCGCTTCGATGTGACCCTTGGAGAGCGTCCAGTGGCCGAAGACATCATGCACGAGCGCGAGATAGTACTGCCCATCGTGCTTAGAGTACACGATGGCGCCACCCATCTTCTCGAGCGGCAGTTCCTCACGCGTCGCCTTCTTCGATCCTTGCTCGTCCTTGCCTGGTTCGCCGAGCTCCTTGTAGACAGCCCCCAAGACCCCGTTCACGAAGCGGCCGGAGGAGTCGCCACCGAAAGTCTTCGCAAGCTCGATGGCCTCGTTGATGGCAACCTTCGCCGGCACTTGCGCGCGATCGGCGAAGAGCAGCTCGTACAGCCCGAGACGCAGGATATTGCGGTCAACCGGCGCGATGCGCTCAAGCGGCCACTCTGGCGCCGCTTTCCCGATGACGAGGTCGATGTCTTCTTTCTTGGCGATGACGCCATCGAGGAGGTGGTCCATGAACGAATGGTCGACATCATCGCCGCCAAACTCAGCGACGTTGCGCGTGAGGATTGCCGGCACATCCGTATCGGAGGCATGCGTCGTGTCCCACTCGAAGAGTGTCTGGAGGACGATAGAACGTGCAAGGTGTCGATTGGCCATGGAAAGATCTTATTACTCCGGCAGTATAGCAAATCCCGCGAGCATGCAAGCATGCTCGCGGGGATTACGTAAGAAATCTATTTCGCCTTCTTCACCGAGACGCTCTTCACTTCTGATCGGCTCTCGCGCTTGGCCTTGCCAATGACGCCTTCAGCACCCTTCACCTCGGCATTCTCATGTTCGGCATGTGCGTGCTCATGGACATGCTCTGCGACCGGCCCAGTC
>JAJXUR010000013.1 GCA_021782715.1 bacterium | reverse complement strand
CGGGACTATCGGGAATTACCCATCCTTTCGGATGGCTATGCCCGACTTCGGGGGACGTACCTACGTGTTACTACCTCGTTTGCCGGTTGCCCTTGCGGGCCCCCTTGACTTGCATGACTTATCCACGCCGCCAGCATTCATCCTGAGCTAGGATCAAACTCTCAATAAGAATAGGCGGAACAAAAGAATTTATCATCTTTTCTTCCAACCCCTGCCGCCATTCTTAAGAGACAGCAGGGGCTTTGCCCGGCATCTCCATGCCGGGCGTTCACGTATTAAAATGTCAAAGAAACACCCATCCCGCCTACCGCGGGACAGTAGAGCCATAGTATATGAGACACAAAAGGAAGTCAACCGTATCATTGCAGCTAGTAATCAAACGCATCGATACTCCGCGTATTGACAGAGATGATACACTTTTGATACACTTTACGCATATGGCAACAACCAAGAAACGCATCAACATCAGTGTCTCAAAAGAGCTCGATGATGTCCTCGTGAGACTCGCAAAGCGTGATCAAGTCCCTCAAGCGACCAAAGCCGAGCACCTGCTCCGTATGGCGCTTGAGATTGAGGAAGATGAAGTGCTTGATGCAGTCGCTGCGAAGCGCGATACCGGAGAAGCTCGATTTCTCTCCCATTCTTTGGCATGGCGCTAGCATTCGAGATTGTCTATCATCAAAAAGTTATAGAGGAAGATATCCCGCGACTCACTCCCATTTGGAAAGGAAAGATACGCGCAGCTATAGAGGAAAAACTTTTTACATATCCCGAAACATACGGCAAACCTCTCCGTCGTTCCCTGAGGGGGTATCGCAAGCTCCGTGTCGGCGATTACCGCGTCGTATTTCGCATTGCAAAATCGAAAGTCCTCGTATTCGCCATACTACACCGCTCTATAGTGTATCAAGAGATGGGAAAGCGCTAAATATTCCTGATATTCATGAGTCATGAAAAAGCCCGTTGTCGTGGCGGTTTCGTGCGGATTTGACCCGGTCCATATAGGGCATGTTCGGATGTTCCAGGAAACGAAGAAGCTCGGGGATGAGCTCGTGGTCATCCTTAATAATGACCATTGGCTGACAGACAAAAAAGGGGCCCCGTTCATGCCCGAAGAAGAACGGCGAGAAATCATCGAAGCGATTGTGGGTGTCGATCGCGTCGTCATCACGGGCCATGTCCCTGGAGACTCCGACCGCAGCGTGTGCCGCACGTTGCAAGAGATCAAGCCCCACATCTTCGCCAATGGCGGCGATCGCAAGCCCGACGGCGACCCCGTACCGGAAGTCAGTCTCTGCAACGAGCTCGGCATCGAGGTCGTTTACAATGTCGGCGCCGGGGGGGGGAAAGTACAATCTTCTTCTTGGCTCATCAAGAAGGCAGCAGAGGCGTCTCCCGACACGAAAGAGTAATGAAACAAGTTGCGTGCGCCGATGGGGAGCGTACAATACTTAAAGCCGTCACCCCTTGCCTTATGAACGCATCTCCGCGGGAGCGAATCGTCGTGTCAGTTGGAGGTTCTTGTATCGTCCCTGATGGTATCGATACCGACTTTCTCACACGATTCAAAACACTCATTCTCGAGAAAGTGCAGCGAGGGTTCACTTTTTCTATCATCGCCGGCGGCGGGAAGACTGCGCGTCGCTACCAGGACGCCGCAAACCAGGTCACCCCCCTCTCGCGACAGGACCTCGATTGGATCGGCATCCATGCGACGCGTCTCAATGCGCAGCTCCTGCGCAACATCTTCGTCGGCTACGCGCACCAGCAAGTGGTGAAGAACCCGACGATCGACGTCGATGCCGAGGAGCCCATCATCATAGCGGCCGGCTGGCAGCCTGGCTGCTCGACCGATTACGACGCGGTCTTGATGGCGAAGAATCAAGGCGCGACGCGTCTTGTGAATCTTTCGAATATCGACTACGTATACACCGCAGACCCAAAGAAGGATCCGCATGCGAAGAAAATCGAGGAAACCTCATGGGCGGAGTTCCGCAAACTCATCCCCGAGGAGTGGGATCCGGGGCTCTCTTCCCCGTTCGATCCGATCGCGGCGAAAGAGGCTGAAGCTATCGGTCTCGAGGTCGCTATCATCAACGGCGCCAAGCTCGAAGAATTCTCAAAGTATATCGAGGGGGACTCATTCGTCGGTACGGTGATTTCATAAAACGGAAAATCGCCTGAAGGCGACTTTCCGTTTCTCCTCTTCAGATTATTTTGCAAACCACTTAGCGATGGGGATGAGAAGCGGTGCGGAACGAGCGATCGAGGAGAAGGTTCCGGCAGCGACACCGACGAGCATCACGAGAGCGAAGTTGCGTGTCGTCTCCGCACCGAAGATGATGAGAGCGATGAGAGCGAGCACGACCGTGAGCGCCGTGTTAATGGAGCGATTCATGGTCTCACTGATGGACTTCCCTATCGTCTCTTCGAACGGTTCCTTATTATTCTCACGCGAGTTCTTGGCGAGGTGCTCGCGGATGCGGTCGAAGATGACGATGACGTCGTTCACGCAGTAGCCGAGCAGAGAGAGGAGAGCGACGATGAAGAGTGAATCTACCTCGGCGCCGGTGAAGTGGCAGTAGGCGGCATAGAAACCAGTCGGGACGATAATGTCGATTGCGAGCATCGCGACGACCGTGATGCCGTAACCCCAGCCCGGGACCGGACGCGAAACCTTGCGGAAGGCGAAGGCGATGTAGAGCACGATGACGAGAACGACAGCGAAGATAGCCCAAAGTGCCTTGTTGGTGAATTGACTCCCGAGCGCCGGACCGACTGACGTATAGGAAAGCTCGGTCGTACTCGCTTGCGCGGAGAGCGCCGCGAGGACCGAAGCGTGCTCAGCTGGCGTCATGGTGCGCGTACGGATAGAAACATCGCTCTCGCCAATGGCACGGACCGAAACTGTCCCGAGCGGCACTGCGGCAATCTGCGTCTGAATGGTGGCAAGAGCCGGGCGAGTATTCGTATAGCCCACTTCCATCATGGAACCGCCGGTGAAATCAATCCCGAGCGGGAGGCCGTACGCAAGGATAGCGCCAAGCGCCGCCGCGAGGATGAGTCCCGTGAGCCAGAAGAAGAACGTGCGGTGATTGATGATGAACATAATTTAGTGTTTATGGAATCCCGAGCCGAGGAGGAAGTTCCAGATACCCTGCCCCTTTTCCGGAACGATAGCGAGCAGGAAGACGCGAGAGAGAGATACCGCCGAGATGAAGGAAGCGAGCACGCCGAGCACGAAGACGAGAGCGAAGCCCTGCACGATCGACGTCCCGAGCCAGAAGAGGATGACGCCCGAGATGATCATCGTGAGATGGCCGTCGCGGATAGCCGTCCACGCGCGATTGAAGCCGATATGCACCGCCTCGCGCGGCGATTCGCCTTTGCGGAGCTCCTCTTTGGTGCGCTCGAAAATGAGCACATTGGCGTCCACCGCCATACCGACCGATATGATGAGACCGGCGATACCCGAGGCAGTGAGCGTGACCGGTATGACCTTGATGACCGCGAGCATGAAGGCCACATACTCTGTCAAAGCAAGGACAGCGATGATGCCCGGAAGGCGATACCACGCAATCATGAAGAGTGCGACGATGGCGAAGCCGATGAGACCGGCCTTCACGCCTGCGGAGATAGCGATCGAACCAAGAGTCGGGCCGACAGCCGAACTGCTTTCAAGACTGATGGGCACCGGCAACGCGCCAAAATTGAGATTGCGTACGAGGTCGCGCGCTTCGACAGCAGTGAACTGCCCTGAGATGGTCGCCTGACCACCCGGAATCGCTTCCTTGATGACCGGCGTCGAGATCGGCTGCCCGTCGAGGAAGATAGCGAGCGTCCGGCCGACGTTCTGGCTCGTAATCTGCTCGAAGAGTTTCGCTCCGTCGCTGTTGAAATTGAGGATAACTTGCGGTGCCGTGATGCCGGAAGTCGCTCCGTTGCCGAAACCGAGCGTGGCGCTTGAAAGGTAGCGGCCAGTGAGACCGGTCGCCGCATACGCGACCTCGGTCGTGGTACCGACCAAGGTCGTGGTCGCGAGGCGGAACTCAAGCGTCGGCGTCTGGCCGAGCGCAGCGACCGCAGCATTGATATCGGTCACGCCCGGCAGATCGACGATGAGACGGTCCTCGGTCGTGCCCGAGAGCGCGCTCGCCTGCTCGGTCTGGACGAGGGGCTCGGCAACGCCGAAGAGGTTCACACGACGCTCGATGACGCCCTGAAGCGCGGCGAGCGCGTCAGAGCGCTCGGCAGCCGGCGTCTCGCTCATGTCGGCCTTATAGACGAGCTCCGTGCCGCCAGCGAGGTCGAGGCCGAGCTTGAAGCGGTACGAGGAGAGCGGATTCGCCTCCGTCGACCACACGAAGTAGGCAAGCAAAAACCCTATGACGAGGGCGATGACGGTGAGCACTCGGAATCGAGTCATGGAGAGAGTATAAACGAAACTGGAAAAAAGCGAAGTCTTGTGTTCCTACGTATGTGTTGCCCTCTCCACGAGCGTGATGGCGTTCTCGAAGAGGCAGGCAACCGCGAGCGGCCCTACCCCGCCCGGGGCCGGCGTGAAAACCGAACACTTCTCGGCACAAGCCGGGTCAGCATCGCCGGCGAGCCGCCCGTTCGACTCTGATGTGCCGGCATCAATAAGCACGACGCCCTGTTTGAGCATCTCCGGTTTGATAAAGTGCGGCGAGCCGGCGCCCGAGACGATGAGGTCGGCATCTCGAAGCTGGGAGAGGTCGTCGCCAAGCGTCACGACACGCACGACCGCACCCTGCTGCGCGAGCCAGGTTGCGGCAGGACCGCCGACGAGAAAACCGGCGCCAATGACGACCGCCTTCTTCCCTTTCGGATCAACAGTATACGTTCTGAATATCTCCGCGATGGCGCCGACAACCGGCGGCAGAAGCGCATCCTCGTCGCCCCGCGCGAACTTCGCACGGGCGACGGCTGAAAGCACGTCAGCATCTTTCCCAATCGGAAGCGTGTCGAGCATCGCCATCGCGCCAGGATCGACTGGAAGCTGGATGATCGCCGCATCGACACCGGCGGCGAAGAAGGACTTCGAAGAAGTCTCTTCGAAGAGGCAGCCGGCGGCTTCTGCGCTCCTCTTCTTTATGTTCAGATACGATCGTGTCGCCGGAGTCGGTTCCTGCGCGACATACGCAATGACTCTCGGCGAGAGCGACAAGCGCCCCGCACGTTCTTTCGTGCGCGCGAGTACTTCTCCGGCGAGCGCGCGTCCGTCGATGATCATTTCTTCTTGTGGCAGCGGAGGCTCTCCGGGACGAACTCTTCGTAGGTCCCGTCGGTATACCGGAACGCGTCGGGGCCCGAGTAACGGTACGTATAGCCGAGCTCTCTCGTCACCTTCGATCCGTCGACCGCGATCGGATACGAGTAGCCTCTCCATGCGCCGCGGCCGGTCGGAATCTTCCCGCGGGTCAGATGCCAGAATACGAAGAACGGGATGCGGACCATCCACGGATACACTGGTACTTGCCGCTTCCCTACCGCCCGCGCCATGTCCGGACCCAGCACGACCGGTCCCGGCGGACAGATATTGAAGACTTCATAGGCTCCTGCCTTCTCACCGAACGAAAGCCTCTCGATGATGCTGACGACATCATCTTCATGGATGAACTGCCGGAGCCACTTGGGCGTCACCGGGACAAACGATACCATCGCCGAGATGACGCGGTACACGAACGAATCTTTCAACTGCCCCGCAAGCGCCGACTGCAAGCCGAAGCGGATGCGCATATAGCGACCGCGCGGGCCGGTGATAGCCGCAGGGCGCACGATCGCGACCGCGACGTGTTTATCGCTTTTCTCATACTTCTCCCGCAGGTGCTCCTCGACGAAACGCTTCTCCTCGGCATAGAGATACTCGGATTTCCGGAATGGCTCATCTTCGGTGTAGCGATGCTCAAGCGTGTTCGAAGGGAAGGCGCCGTACGAAGAAACCGTCGAGAAATAGACCAGTCGCTCGACTGATTTCTCGGCAAATGCGAAATCGAACACTTTGTCGGACCCTCCGACGTTCCACTTCCATTCTGTCGCCTGATCGCCATACATCTCGCGGATCTGCCACGCAGTATGGATGACGATGTCTGGGTGGTACGCGCGCACCTGCTCTTCCCAGTTATCCGCCGTATTCAGGTGAAGATACACGAGCTTCGGCTCGTTGCGAAAATGCTCGGGAAGCGGCTCCTTATCGATGCCGATGATACGCTCGACGTCGTCGCGCTTCGCGAACTCCTCAACAAGCATGTCGCCGACATATCCTGCCGCCCCGGTGATGAGAATAGTGTGCTTCATAGACATACCTTACTGGAATACAAGTAAAAACCCAAATAATCGCCCTACCACGAGCTGACGCGGAAGAACATCCGCTTCACCGTCTTCACCGCGATGATGATATCGAGACCGAGCGAGCGATGCTTCAGGTAATAGAAGTCGTACGCGAGCCGCACTTTCGTCTCTTCAATCGACTGCGGACTCACGTTCCCCTGCTCGTACTGCTGATTGATCTGCGCCCACCCGGTGATGCCAGGCCGGACGGAGTAGCGGAACAGATAGTATGGTATCGCGTCGGCCAGACGTTCGCCAAGCGCTTCGATGTCGTTGCGCGGCCCGATGAGCGATATCTCTCCCTTGAGCACATTGACGAACTGCGGGAATTCATCGAGCGACGTCTTGCGTAAGAACCCCCCGACGCGCGTGACGGCATTCTCCCCTTCTCCCTTCCAGGCGCCCTTGTCTCCGAAACGCATGCTGCGGAATTTATACGTACGGATGCGCGTGCCGTGCTGGCCCATGCGGGTCTGCACGAGGAAGACCGGGCCGGGATACTCGATCTGGAGCGCGAGCGCCACGAAAGGCGTCACGACAAACGTGATGAGGCCCATGAGGAGGCCGCCGATGATGTCAATCGCGCGCTTCAGGAACAGATACCAGAACGGATCCGCCTGAACGTCATGCTCCGTGAACCAAGCGCTCCCGAGCTGGGAGAGCGGGATACGGTCGAATACTTCTTCGTACAGATCCTCGAACTCGACGGCCGGCTGCCCGTTTGATGCGATGCAGCTCCGGAGCGCCGCGTCAGTGTGCATCGTGTCGACGACGAGCAATGCGCCGTGTGTGTGTCCGAGTTCTCGCTCGACAAACTCGATGCCGTACCGAGGATTCCCATTCACCTCCTTGAAAAGCTCCTCGGCCTCTTCCCCTTGCGCGAGAAGCACCACCTTCTCGCGTGAACGGCGGAGAGAAAGACGCGGGTAGAACACGAGCCGCCAGGCGAGTACGAGCGCCAGCGATACGAGGAGATAGAGCACGAGGATGGTCTTCGGTGCGATACCGAACGACGGGACGAGGAAGAAGAAGACCGCGGCGAACAGTATGTTCGCCAGTTGCGTCCGCAACAGCGCGTCCGGCAAGCGACTCGGGAACAACGAGAGGCGTTTGCTGTACAGTCCGGAACTGTAAAAGACGAGGACCCAGAACGAGAACAAGAGCGAGAACGGCACAACGTACGGTGCGATCGTCACGGCCTCCGGCAACACGCCGTAGCGCAGCCAAAGCGTGAGGTACAGCGAAACAGCGAACGCGATGATGTCGCCGCTGAAGAGGAGGAATGAAGCTCGCCGGCCGCCGATGATCATTATGGTAGGCTTGTACAGTATATAACCTCGAGGAGCACTTACAGGTTATCCCTCTTATGGCTACCAAGATACTCTATGTCATCACCAAGGCTAATTGGGGCGGTGCCCAGCGGTATGTCTACGACCTGGCGACCGCCGCCCGAGACCAGGGGTACGACGTCGCGGTCGCGTATGGCGATGTGGCCGACGGCCGGCTCGCACGAGGGATTGCAGCCGAAGGAATACGCGCCGTACTTGCCGACGGACTCAAGCGCGACGTCGGTTTGTTTACCGAGATACGAGCTCTTATGGCTCTCATTCGGCTTTTCAAAATGGAACGTCCGGATATCGTACATCTCAATAGTTCCAAGGCAGGGGCATTGGGAGCGCTTGCCGCCCAGATCACGCGGGTACCGCGCGTTATTTTTACCGCACATGGCTGGGCGTTCAATGAATCGCGTCCTTGGTGGCAGAAAATAATCTTGCGGTTAGCGTCAGGCGCGATCGTCGTATTGAGCGACACGGTGATATGCGTTTCAAATGCAGTACAGCGTGATATCACGTGGGTTCCGTTTTCTAATCAAAAGATCGTTGTCATTCATAATGGCATACACTGTGTCCCGTTATTGCCACGCGCTGAAGCGCGAGCGGCGATTGCGCATTCTTTGCAGGATACCTACTGGGTCGGGATGATATCAGAATTGCATCCTACCAAACGTATCCAAGACACGATCCGTGCATTCTCGCTCATTGCCGCCGCCTACCCGAAAGCGATGCTCTTGATCATGGGAGAGGGCGAAGAATATGAGTATCTTGACTTGCTCATAAAGGAACTGGGGCTGACTGCCCGCATTTTCCTCCTCGGTTTCATATCAAATCCGCAAAAATTCTTAAGCGCGTTCGATCTTTTCGTCCATAGCTCACAAAGCGAAGCTTTGGCATACGTACTGCTCGAAGCCGGCTGTGCTGGACTGCCTACCATTGCGACACGCGTCGGTGGCATTCCGGAAATCATCCGGGATGGTAAGGAAGGTCTTTTAGTATCTCCTCGCGACCCTGTAGCGATAGCTCAGGCGCTAGAATCGCTTATGCAAGATCCGGCCCGCGCAGAGATACTCGGTTCAAGACTTCACACGCGGGTGCTCACTGAATTTTCAATAGAGAAAATGACTGCTGCAACATTCACACGGTACCGCTAACCTCCTAAATACTCATTCTCACTCAAGTTACGCACGGCGCCGCGCCCGTGTCGCGACAGAGAAGTGACGATGCCGAGCGCCGCAAATTCAAGCACGAGATGCGACCCGCCCGAGCTCATGAACGGTATCGTCTGCCCGGTAACCGGTAAGAGGCCGAGACTGATGCCAGCATGCAAGAACACGTGCGAGGCGAAAAGTATGAGCACCCCGAGCGTGAAGAACGCATCGAAATTCGTTGCCGATTCGCGCGCGATCTGCGCAAGACGCGTGAAGAGGAGCGCATATACGGCGAGAAGCAGCGTGACGCCGACAAACCCCCACTCTTCGGCGAAGGCCGCGAAGATGAAGTCCGTCTGGTATTCCGGCAGGAAGCGCAGCTTGCTCTGCGTGCCGTAGCCGATCCCCTTCCCGAAGAGCTCACCGCTCCCCACGGCAATCTTCGCCTGGTACGCATTGTACCCAGCACCGTGAATATCACCCGCCGGATTCACGAACGATATGATGCGGGCGCGCTGATAGGACTTCAGCCCGCCAAACCAGAGCACTGACGCCGCGACAAGACCGATGACGGCGATGAGGGCGAGGTGCTTCTTCGAGATACCGGAGACGAGCATCATGCCGAGCCAGAGCGCCGTGAATATGATGGCATTCCCCATGTCAGGCTCGATGACGATGAGGAGAGCGAGACCGAGCGTGTAGGCGCCTGAGACGAGGATATGGCGAAAGTCGCCGATCTCGACGTAGCGACGCGAGAGGTACTTCGCCAGAAGCGCGATGATAGCGAGCTTCGCGAGATCGGCCGGCTGGAAGGAGACGGGACCGAGTGAGAACCACGCGCGCGCACCCATCACCGGGTGCATGACGAGCACGAGCGCAAGCAGGACGAACGCGACCCCATACAGCGTCATGACGACCGAGGTCCGCCGGATGAAGCGCGTATCGATAAGAGAGAGCCCGAAATAGACGGCGAGCGAGACGGCGAGCCAGAGGATCTGCCGCGGCGCAAGTGAAGCGCCCTGCCCAAACGTGCTCATCGTGAGGATACCGATGAGCGAGAGAGCGAGTGCCGGAAAGAGAAGCGTCCAGTCGAAGAAGAGACGCGGCACGGAATTCATGTCAGGGCAGCGGTATGACCGGTATGACTTCTATCGCCGCAGGAACGCTCGAAAACGGTCCATTCCAGGTGAAGGTCGCCGTCGCCTGCCCCTGTGCGGGGATAGACGGGACGATGGTCCGCGAAGCGGCAATCACCTCTCCCTGCACGGAATGCACGAGTACCACCACTGGCACGTCAGAGAGAAGGCTGGTGGTCGGATTCGTAAGCACCGCATCGATGCGCGGTGCGGCATCGGTACCGCTGACTGTCGTATTCGAGACGACCGGTATGATGCGCGGGTCACTCGGGAGCGAGAACCATCGGATCGATGATGGGACAATAGTGAGAAACGCCCCCACGACTTCCTGATTCCCATTCATGATACCGGGCAGGAATACCGGAACGGTCGCGGCCGGCGGCAGATCAACCGTACCGTTCACCTGTTGGATAAGCACCTGTCCGATACCATACAGCATAACGGTATAGCGGACGCTTTTCGCAGCCACGCCGGCATTCACATTCTCGATCGACGCGATGACATCGGTTCGCCCCGCACCGCTCGGTATCTGTTTGGTATAGAGCACCGTTGGAGCATGCTCAAGTGCGGTGCAGAGGTAGGGGCACGGACCGCCGCAATCGATGCCGGCTTCACCCTGATTCTGCACACCGTCCGAGCACGACGGCGCCTTATGGAAAAGACTGAAGGAGACGATTGCGAAGAAGGCGACGACGACC
>JAJXUR010000012.1 GCA_021782715.1 bacterium | reverse complement strand
GCAAAGAAGAAGCCGAGCAGGTGGATGAGGAGCACCCAGCCCTCCATGCGCTCGAAATTGCTCCAGAACGCTTTCGCGACATTTACCGCGAAAAGATCGGCCACGAACATCCATGCGACGAAAGCGATGACCGCCATACCGACCCACGAGAGGCGCGGCCGGTACTCCTTATCGAGCAAGGCGAGCACCACCCACGCGGAGACGAGGATCTCGACGAGGATGCGGAAGAAGAATGCCTTGCCCGTGATGAACGGGAAGAAATAGGTATTCGCGACCAGGAGCGGCGTGAGCGGGATGAGGAAGAGCGCCACGAGCGCTATCCACCTGGCAATCTGTCTTGCGATACCGCCGGTCTGCATGATGGAAGATACTATACCACAAGAGGCATTATCTCGAACTCCACTCGCTCACGGGGATGCCAGATTGGAAAATGATGCCCTTCAGAGTTTTTGGATGAATCGCAGCATTCTTTCCGTGGATGGGCACACAGACCTGCCGATTACGGTTTTCGACTTTACCTATGTAATAGAAATGCCTGCCGCGCGTGTACGAATGGGTGAATCCATGCTTCCGTAAAAACCTGACGATATCCGCGGCGCTCCAATTATTGAAACCGCGCGGCATATCTCGCCTACACCGCGAGCGCGGCAATTGATTGTGAGGAGGTGCTGTAGATACGCTGATTCCCTTTCTTCAAGCCTTTTTGGCCAGCATTCCAGAGCGCTTCATACTCGGGATCGACATCCTGATTCAAAACCGAAATAGAAAGTTTATTTTTTTGTGCTGACTCTACATACCCTTTGACCGCGTCATCGAGGAGAAGCATAACCTCTTGCGGACTATCGCCCTGCTCGACGATATTGAATTCGAGCGCAGCACCATAAAAAGACCCTTTCTCTTGGAAAATGACATTCCGCACCTGGCCGTTTCTGAGCGTATTCTTGAAAGCCATAGTAAACGCATTATACCACACCCCATACACGCAGAAACGCCCCGCGGAAGCGGGGCGTTTTGAAGTCAGACTTCTGGGGATTCCTTGAAGTCTGACTTCTTAGAAGCGCCAGCTGAAGAGGCCCCACATGCTCTGCTCCTGCTGCGCGAGCGCCTGCAGGCGCGTCTGAGCGGCCTGGAGTGCCGTTATCTGCGCCTGGAGGGTCGTCTGCACGTCGGCCGAGATATTGGCCTGGCCCAGGAGCTTCGTGAGGTCAGTGATGCGCTGCTGGTTCTGCGCCGTCTGCTGCGTGATCACCTGCGCCGCAGCCGTGTCGCCGCCGAAGAGAAGCTTGGTGAAGAAGCCGCGCGACTGTATCTGCGCCTCGGCGCTCGTCGTCGATGCGACCGAATCATTCACCTGCTGCGCGATCGCCGATACCTGTTGGCCGATACCGCCGACGAGATCCTTCGAGGCGAGGAGAGCGTGCACCGCGAGGCGCACCGGATTAGCATTCGCGATGAGCGCCTTGTCTGCGCCCGTCGAGCTCGCAAGCTCTTGCTCGAGCTCTTGATTACGCACTTGTATAGACTGCTGCAGCTGCCCGAACGAGAGCGCCGGCGTCGTCGTACCCTCGAGCCTGAAGGGTACGCCCTCCTGCTCGCGTTCCTGCTCGCCGCGCTGTGCCCCCTCGCCCTCGCCGCCGCGCTGCGCGACCTCGGTCGAAGACGACTGATCCGCTTCGCTCCCCTCCTCAGAGGAGCCGACGATGCTCGGCCGCTGTCCTTGCACCTGTACCGTCGCGCGTACGCCGTCCTGCCCCTCGCCGCCGCGATCCTGAGCGGACGCGACCGCCGGCAGCACACCCATGGCGAGCGCCACTGCTATCGCCCCCGCCTTGTACATAGAGTTTTTCATGCGAGTCGAATATAAATTATTGCTATACCGGTAGTATATACCCTCCGCAAGAAACGCAACCCCGAGATACACCGAGAGGTTCCAACAAAATGGTACGATAGCGGCACAAGCCGCTGCTCATACTTTATATATATGTATAGCCTCAAATCTCGCCTCCACCGCATCCTCAAATGGATTGAGCGGTATACCAAGATGGACATGGTGTACCTCGCGCGCGGGAGCTTCTGGTCTGTCGCCGGGCAAATATCCGCTTCGCTCATCGCTCTCACCCTCTCTGTCGCGATGGCACGCTACGTGCCGAAGGATATCTACGGCCAGTACAAATACGTGCTCGCCATCGTATCGACATTGAGTGCATTCTCGTTAAGCGGAATCGGCACCGCCGTGCTTCAATCCGTCGCCCGCGGCCTCGACGGCGCGCTCGCCGACGGCTTCAAAGCGAATCTGCGCTGGAGCTTCGCCATCTTCATCGGCGCATTCGCGCTCGGTGGCTACTACCTCATCGCTGGCAACTTCATCCTCGGGCTCGGTATCCTCATCGGCGGGACCGTGACGCCGTTCCTCGGGAGCTTCAATCTCTATTCTCCTTTCCTCTCGGGGAAGAAAGAGTTCGCCCTACAGGCGTGGTATGCCGACTTCGTCACGAACATCGTCCCGGCCGTCGCTCTCATCGCCGTCGCTCTCATCGCGCCGCAGCCGCTCCTGCTCATCGCGGCATACTTCATCGCCAACCTCGCCGCCACGGCCTATGCCTATTGGCGGACCGCTCGCAAGCTGCACCACGCTGCCCCAGAGCACGACCCGCACATGCTCACCTACGGCAAGCACTTGAGTCTCATCGGCATCCTGGGCGGCATCGCCGGCAGCATCGACCAGCTCCTCCTCTTCCACTTCGCGGGCGCGACCGACCTCGCCATCTACAACTTCGCCACCGGTCTTGTCGACCAAGCGAAGGGACCCATCAAATCGCTCGATGCCATGATGCAGGTACGTTTCGCCAGACGTACTGATAAGGACATAAGGAGCGGAATGCTGAACAAGTATGCTTGGCTCTTAGGTGCGAGTGTTCTCGCGGCGGCGATCTACATCTCGTACGCGCCTTTTATCTACAGGCTACTTTTCCCGGCATACATGCTCGCTGTCCCTTATTCACAGGCATATGCCCTCTCACTTGTAAGTTTCGCTTTCCTACCCGCAAGTTCGTATCTCATGTCGAAAAAACTCGTGCGCGCGCAGTACGTGAATGCAGCTCTAAGTTCGCTCTTCCGTATAGTTGTAATCTGTATTGGGGTTATAGGATGGGGCTTGTGGGGACTTATCATCGCACGCATCATCACCAGATTTGAAGTAAGCCTGTTACCTTATTTCCTTTCAAGAGATCCTCGATTTCTTCCGGACGAGAACGCATAGCTGAGTAGCATTCCGTTCTGTAGCATTAAGGTACCTCTCTTTATACAAGGAATAGAGATACGATATGCTGCGTTTCTCATTGAGAATAAAGAGTTTATTTGCCAGAAGACGCTGAATTATTTTCGTGCCGAGGGTATCCGCACTTATGTATTCAAGCGAGACGATATCAAAATGCGCGGAGAGCGTCTCCTCAATCGAGGTCCGATTGAAATGCTGATAATGCTTTGGATTCAGCGCCACGTTATCGCAAGGCGTCGTGATAATTCCAAACGCGCCTTCTTTCAGATTCTGGCATACTCCAGCAAGAAACGATTCCATGCCCAGTGGAGATATATGCTCTATCACCTCAATCAATAGGAAGCTGTCAAATAATTCATCTGTACCGGTTTCGAAAGTCAGATCAGGCGAAAATGCTTTTGCAAAACTGAGCGACTTTTCTGAGTAGTCCAATCCAACGAGCCTCTTTCCGGGGAATCGCTGTGCGATTTCTTTTAACACTCTCCCATCACCACATCCTATATCCACAAGAGAGTCGAATTTACGCGCAGTTAGCATGCTCATGATCTTCTCAATATATGCTGCATATCTATACCCCCAGAAAAGATGTTTTGTTTGCGAAAAAGGACTCGTCTCTACCAAATGATGGTAGGGATACTCGTATTCTAGTTCTTGAACTTCTTGGATAAGATCCATCTTAATAACTACAATACCTGATTTTCTCTCTTAGACAATTCGCACATCGGTTCGCTGACGTGAACTCGCAGTGTTTCTCTCATCCTTAGGGCGCGGAATAAATCGTTATGCGAGAGATCCAAGAATCGTTCTTGCTCGTTCTTGCCAAGTATACATCCTCACTTTCTCTTTTGATTGAACAGCCTTCGCTTGTGACTGGTCCGCATCCGCCAGTGCGGCTTGTATATGCTCCGCAAGCGAGCCCGCATCATCGGGGTGGAAGAAGTACGCATCGCCATCAT
Organism: bacterium; assembly: GCA_021782715.1. Lineage (GTDB taxonomy): Bacteria > Patescibacteriota > Minisyncoccia > Phycocordibacterales > Phycocordibacteraceae > C7867-001. The sequence goes on along the minus strand of JAJXUR010000012.1, from coordinate 6,454 downwards.
CGAGTATCTCGCGCGTCGCCGGCGTATCGGAGACGACCATCGGCACGCCGGAGGCCATGTACGTGAAGAGCTTGAGTGGCGAGGTGTAGAGCATTGAGACTTCGCTTTTTCCGGTGTTTGGGAGCACCAAGACATCGGCCGCTGCCTGATTATCAGCGAGCTCTCGATAGGGGCAAAATCCGAGGAAACGCACGTTTGGATGACGGGCTTTGAGTACTTTCACCTGTTCGGGCTCACCACCGATGATTGCGACCTGCGTATCCGACGGAAGAAGTGCTGCGGCCTCGAACAGCGTATCGACTCCTTTCCACCCATCAACCCGCCCTATATAAAGAACGATATTCTTGTCCTGCGACAGCCCGAGACGATTGCGCGCAGCCCCTTTCGACTCTGGGTGCGCAAAAGCATCGAGATCGACCCCATCAGGGGCAACGACAATCTTCTCACGCGGAACACCGACAGCGACGAATGATTCTCCTGTCGCCTTCGAGATGACGACGATGCGATAAGCAAAACGTGCCACGAGACGCGCTAAAAGCGCCGGAGCACCGTGCGCTTCATAGACAAGTCGACGCCCGAGCAAGAGGTACTGGAGGAGCACGAGCGCGTCGCGAGAATAGATGACGTCAGCTTCTTGGAAGGACTTAGTCCAACGAGCCCGCTCCGCGAAGTAGAGTGACGCGAAAAAGAACCCGACGCTCTCAAGCGACACCAGGTCGGGTACCGTGAGCGTAGTGACCCTGAACGAGCGCGAGACGCCGTAATACTCAAAAGGGTCTTCCGAGATGGAGTTCGCGCGGGTCGGCACCACCAATTCAACGTCGTGTCCCTCTTTGGCGAAGGCTTCACACGTCTTCATTATCTGGACACCGTGCGCCTTCTCGGTCGGGAGGCGAATATTCGCTATATACAAAATACGCATATACATATGAGGAACTACTTCTCACCAATGATGGTTACCTTCATGCCTGGTATGCAGCGTTGTACACAACGCTTTAGAGGCGAATCCTGTTTTGCCTGTTCGATAAGCTCCCTCCCCGTGACAGCAAAGCCGTCTTTCGTCCCTACTGAAGATCCTTGCGACTTGAGTAGATGTCGAACCTTTGTAAGGAACTGTGCAAAGAGAAATGGAAAACTGCTCTCAAAAGCCACTGGTTTGAACCCTGCATCCACAACGAGTTTAGTGAGAGTCTCCCGCGAAAATCCGTAGATATGATTCGGATAATCCAATGCATTCAAAATGAGCGGTTTCGAATACATATCAACACTGCGCACATTTGGCACCTCGATGAGGATGCGCCCACCTGGCTTGAGCACACGATATGCCTCCTTGAGAGTCGCTCCTGGATCTGGCACGTGCTCAAGAACGTGATACATGACGATGTAGTCAAAGTAATTTCCCGCGAAAGCCGCCTCTTCGAGAGTCCCTTGAAAGAAATTTAAATTGTAATTACGAACTGCTTGCTCTGCCGCACGTTTTGAAAGCTCCACCCCATAAACATGGTATCCGATATCTTGCAGAAGATGCAGAAAGTCTCCGGAGGCCGCGCCAATTTCAAGTATCTTTCCTTGTGGTTTGAAATACTTCTTAATCAGTTTAAATCGATAGAGAAAAAGATTCCTAAGATTCTTTCTACCTGAATATTCCTCAGAGTAATACTGCTCGCTGTAGTATTGCTGCTGGCTAGCGTGCCATTTATTCTTCTCGAGCCACACAAGACCGCAGTGCCGACACTGAAAAAATGTTGCGCTATCAATCTTAAAAAAGACCTTTGGTTGGTCGTCCTTTTCCGGACAAAGATAACAGTGTTCAGTGCTCATAGATATACAAGTTGCAAGCCGTTCGGCCATAATAACATTACTCCGTAACCGCTGACACGAAGGAAATCGTACGCTCAAGAGCATTTGCGAACGCCTTAGTCGTGTATGCTTGGCGCACTTTCGCGCGGCCGGATGCTGCCATGCGCGCACGCTCTCGAGCATCCTCCCCCAACCGGTCAATCGCCGATGCAAGCGCGTCCGGATCGTTCGGTGCGACCACAGTGAGCTCCTTACCTGGAGTGAAGTAATCCCGTATCCAGGGGCGGTCGGTCGCTATGACCGCCTTCCCTGCCGCCATCGCGTCGAGAATGACGGTCTGCCCGGAACAATCGGAACCCTCCGGCACGGAGGCATCTTTCGAAACTATGACGACCATTTTCGCGTGCGCGTACAGATCGCGCACTTCGGTGAGCGAGAGATCATACCGCACCGAGACATTCGGCGGCAGCGGAGTATCTGCAGAGAGATTCTTATGCGCCGCGACGATGACAAACGTATGAACGCTTCTCTTCGCGGTCTCGAGAAGCGTCGGATAGTCTCGGCCGAGGTCTCGGCCGACGCTCAATATGAAGTTCTCTTCGTGCGCCTCTTCTGCCGCCGCGTAGAAATCCGCATCGATACCGAACGGCACGAACACGAGCCGCTCGCGCGGGATGCCGATTCGCGCGAGGTCGTCGAGCTGCTCGTGAGAAAGACAGATGATCCGCGAGTAACTTCTCCAGAATGTCTTGAGCATGAAGAGACGCGCCGGGTGTGCGGCGTGGCGACGGATGAGGACCGAAGAGTTCACGACGATGCAGAACCACCGCGTATTCTTCCGGAGAAGCCGAGCACCCAGAGAAACGAAGTAACCGAGCAGCAGATCGTCTTGCGCGATGATCGCGTCATACGCGAACATGCGCGGATACAGCACGATGCTTCGCGCTTGCCACGGCAACAGGCGGTAGAGCCACGACGGCACCATGCTCCGCACCGTCGCTTCGACGTCGATGAATTCGGCGCCCGCGATATGGTTCGCGCCGCGCAACGCAGTATCGGCGTTCGCGCCGCGCGCGACTTCTTCCATGATGCGCTGCCGGTTCGCCGCACCACTAAAGAGAAAGAGGATACGAGACGTCATACGCGGAAGGTAGTCTTGAACGAGATATACCAATCGATAGCGCGAGAGACTTTCCCGCGGAATTGAGAAAAAGTCGTCGAGCTATCGACCGCATTGCGCGGCAGACAGAGCGGGTCGGTGTCGGGACCGACCGTCCCCTCCTCGACCGTTACGGCGCCAGCGAAGCCCTCATCACGCACCAGGCCGACTGTCTCTTCTGAGAAACTGCCATAGGGGTAGGCGAAGAGCGTCGGGGCTACGCCGAGAATCTCTTGCAGCACGCGGCGGGATTCGCGGATTTCGCGCGCCGCCTCGGCGCGCGAAAGTTTCGCGAGCTTCGGATGCGAGAGCGTGTGCGGCTCGATACTGATGAGACCCGAGCGGTGCATCGTGCGCAATTCTTCGGCGGAACAATACCCCGGAGTACCGATGAGGTCGGTAGTGATGAAGATGGTCGCCGGGAAGCCGTACTGCCCTAAGAGCGGGAAGACGTTCGTATAGTTATCATGATAGCCGTCATCAAACGTGAGCACCGCTGCGCCGCCGAGCGGCCCGTGCGCGCGCAGACGTCGCGCAAGCTCGGCGAGCGGGATTATCGAATACTTCTTCCCCGCGAGATACGCCATCTGCTTCTTGAACACTGCCAGAGAGATAGCGGAGAAATAATCCCCGCTGTCGCTGACAGAGTGGTACATGAGGATGCTCGCCCTCCCTCTCGGGAGCATCGGTTTCGGCACGCACTTGAAGAACACATTCTTGAAGAATGGATTCATATCTTCGCCTGTTGCGTTGCACACAGGTACACCATCTGGTGTCCGAAGAGATTCGGCCATAGGTCTTTCATAAACGGCAGGAGTCCTTTTACCGAAAGGCCATTCGAAGCGCGCGCGTACTCGACGGTGTAGCCGAGCGCAGCGAGCCAATCAAGGAAGTCACGATGCGACCAGAAGCGTAAGTGTTCGGACGGATGGTATACCCACTGCTTGAGAAAGCGTCCGCCGAAAAAGAGCCGCAGCCGGAATGGGTAGAACGCGCTGTTCGGGATGGTGAGTATGAACCGCTTCGTGTGTGGCGCAAGCGTTTTCAAAATCTCCTCGGGATTGCGAGTATGTTCGAGTACCTCGCTCAGGATGACGTAGTCATAAGTACCGATCATTGGCTCGCGCACAATAGCGTCGAGGTCGAGCGTCATCCCTCCGATACCTTCATTCTTGAAAGCATCGAGCACGATCGGAGAAATGTCGGCAACCGAGACCTCGCACCCCTTGCGTTTAAGCTCCACCGGCAAGCGCGAGTTGCCGCAACCGATATCAAGCACTCGCGCGCCAGCGGGGATGAGCCCGAACATCATCACTTCCCGCTCGCGGAGTTTCGATTGGAGCGTGAAGCCACGCTCGCGCCAATAGTCCGAGTAATCGAGTCTGCCGATATTTGGGAACATAGACATGTCAGTTCACCCAGTATAGCCTCCTGAGCCAGTGCGCCAAGCGGTCGCTGGGAGTCCCTTCAGGAGATCGGCGACGATGATGCGAGTGGTGAGGTGAGCTTTGAAAAAGGCAGCCGCAGCTTCGCCGAGCTGGCGAAGCTGCGCAGGCTCATGGAGGAGCCTGCGCACTGCCGCCGCGAGAGCGGCGGCATCTGCCGGTGGCACAAGCACGAGCGGCGGCACGTCCGTCGCAAAGAGCTCGCGTATAGCGGGAGAGTCTTCCGTGATGATCGGCTTGCCCATCGCCATACATTCGAAGACCTTATTCGGTACGACCCGAGCGGCCTTCGTCGTATCGCCGAAGATGCCGAGACATATCTGCGCCGATGCGATGAGGCCCGGCAATCGTTCGAGTGGTACTGAATCGACGAAATCAACATTCGAGAGGCCGAGCCGATCAGCCTCTTTGCGTATACGCGCGTATTCCTGCCCGCCGCCGACGATGCGGAAACGCAACGGCTCCTCAGCGAGGAGGTGCGCGGCTTCGATGATGTATGGGACGCCGTGGAGCGGGATGAAGGTCCCGTGGAAATGCACGATGCATTCCTCAGGGAGCGATGTGTCTTGCGGATGAAAGATTCGCTCGTCGGAGCCGACCGGGACCGCGAGGAATTTCTCCCGCGGCAGTCCGAACGTCCGGACGAAATACTCGCTATGCGGCGTAGTATCGAGGAGCACGACGTCGGCGATGCGCGCACTCGCGTAATCGCGCAGCCAGTCGAGACGGCCGCGCACGCCCGCAGCGGCATAGAGCTTCCGATCGAATACATTCGAATCATAGAGCGAAACGAAGGCGTCAAATACTATCGCTCGGCCGAACAGGAGCCGCGCGAGCCATACGACGGTATGCCCCGGGAAAGCGACGATGACGAGATCAAACGAATGTTTCCGGATGCGGGAATATTCGCGGACGAGTAGGAAATATTTCGAGACGCCGTGATGCTCACGCGGATTGACTCGGCATTGCACGACGCGGTATCCGTTCTCTTCGAATGCGCGATTGAGCAGCCTGTTGCGCGAGTAGGATGTATCATAGATGCCGAAGAAGCATACCTCCGGCAACTTCTTATCGGTTTTCTCCATAGAAAGAGAGGATGCGTGGAATGAGCGCTTGCACGCTCATGGTCTCGGCACGCTGCTGCAGGTCGGCACGCACCTGCTCGGCGGCTTCGGGGTGCCGCACGAAAGCCGCGATCCGGTCGGCGCACGCGGCCGCATCCTTCTCGGGGAAAATGAGCGCCTCTGCGTGAGTGCTCAGAAGCTCTGCAAATCCCCGATTCGAGACAAAGGTGAGCAGCCCCGCCGCCATCGACTCGAGCACGGCCTTGTCGAGGCCGCCGGTCGGGGCCAGGTTCACCGAAATATCGAAATGACGGTACTGCTCCGGCATCTGCGCATGGGACACGCTCTCGGCGAATATGACCCGGTCAGACACGCCGCGCTCCGCAGCGAGCTCCTTGAGAGACGCTCGGTACGCTTCATCGGATGCATTGCCCGGCGCGCCGATGAGCGTCGCCGTCACGGCGACGCCATTCCCCGCGAGGAGTGCGACTGCCTCGATAAGCGTATCGAGATTCTTGATCGATGTGATGCGGCCGACGCTCACGATACGTACTGGTGTGCTAAGCGGCCGAACCGGCGCATGGAACTCTTTCGTGTCGATGCCGTGCCCGACGACATGGAGTTTCGGCGTGGCAAGACGGAAGCTCTCCGGCGCCGCCGTGAAGATATCGTCGGAGAAGAGCGCAGCAATGCGGAGCTTCATGTCGACACTCTTGTGGACGTACCACAGGCCGATACGCTTCCCAAATAGACGCCACATGGGGCCGGCAATCACGACGTATTCCGGATTCATATGCACGAAGACGTTGTCGTAATCGCGGCGGAGGCGCCAGGCGAGCAGTTTGAAACGGATGGCGTACCGGAGACGGCGGAGAACGCTACGATATATCGTAGCGTTCTCCGCCGTCTCCCGCTCCTTGCCGAGCGAGTGCACGCACACGTTCGCCGGGAGCGAGCCGTGCTTCCCTTCCTTGAGGCAGATGACC
>JAJXUR010000011.1 GCA_021782715.1 bacterium | reverse complement strand
CTTGCATCAGCTCTGGAAATAGCACTCATACACATCTATAATGTGTGCTATAATGTTTCCGGACCAGGCTAGACGATCGCTCCGCGAGATTTCTCACGGGGAGGAAAGTCCGAACATGCTCCTGTCGTAAGATGGGAAATAGGTAGCGGGTAACGCCCGTCGTCCGCGAGGATAGAGGTGCCTACAGTGACGTCAAGGGCGAAAGCCGGAGACTCCCCTCGGGGAGAATCTCGTCGAGAGACGAGGGTGCAACGAACAAATCCTTACCCGCATGCAAGGCCGTGCCAGCGGCGCGAAGCGCCGATATTTAAATGTTTAAATATCGCGACGCGAAGCGCCGCCGGAGTGCCGCTCGAGCTCGTGAGTAATCACGGGCCCAGATAAATGATCGCCCACGACAGAATTCGGCTTACCGGCCTGGTCCAAAATATAATGAGACAACCCACGCTCCTGCGTGGGTTGTCTCATTTCTACTTGGAGATTTCGCCGCCAAGCGCGAAGCATACCGTCCCAGGAATGAAGAAAAAGCACTCAGATGCGAGGCGCGGGAAGCTGATTTCTGGAGGCGTACTTTGTGGTACGACGGAAGAAATCAGCGGGACCCGCAACAAAGCAGATGGGTGCTTTTTGTTCGTTCCCTACACTATTTCACACGTCCCGCCGGCACAGGCGAGTTCCCTCTTCATGTCTGACTCGTCCTGGCGCTCATAGGCCGTGAGCTTGCTGTAGTCCACCTGCGGGAAACGGGACATGCGCGCTTCATATTCTTCCTTGGTGATGGTCTCGTACGGCGCGAGGCGGTACACGTGGTTAGAGCGCGGGAGGAAGGAGAGACCGCCGATGATATTCCAATTCTTCTGCACCCAATCGACCACGGCAATCCATTCATCTTCACTAACCGAGATGGTCGCGGACGGATTGTGCTCGGTGTAATTGAGCTTGACCTTCTTCCAGTACTCGAGCTGATCGAGGGCAGTGAGGTCATCTTTGAAACGTGCTTCCTTGGAGTGGTCGGGCGCCATGACCGGGAACTCGAGCACGTAGGTGTTCGCTTCCTCCATCGACTGCCCCACTTCCGGATAGTACGGCACGCCCTGGTCGCGCATGAGCTTGAAGAGCGAGTCGGTCGCGCTGATGCGGACGCGACGGATGTAGTACGGCGCATGACGCGGATGGATACCCGAAGCGCAGTTGAAAGTCTGCGAGACGGTACCGGAAGGCTTCACCGCCGTGACCGACATTGAACGTTCGATGCCGAAACGCTTTGCATAGGTCACATTCGTCTTCACGGCCATATCGCGGACTTTCTGCATCACTTCCGCATGGCGTACGACCGGACTGTCCCACTGTCCGGTAATAGAAACGCCGAGAAGACGCTCCGCCTTGTTATGATCAGTCCAGTCTTTCGAGATATAACCGAACTTCGTGAGCGAGGACTGGTAGGTACCGATGATGGCAGCGAGACGCGCCTTTCGCAAAAGTGACGCTTCGGTATCATCGGCACGGGCGATGACCTCAGAGAGATTGCAAAACTGCTTCGATTGCAGAATGATCTCGGCGCACGGATTCGTGCCGATAGGACCGCGCACGACGCCGTCTTCGCCGATAAAACCTACTTCCCTGAAATAGTCGGCACGGCGCTTCGGCATCGTTTCCGCGAGCGCGCCGCGATTGAAGATGCCGCGTTCGCCGCTGCCGCTCTTCATGAGGGCGACCCACTCATCCATAAGCTCGGTATTAGTCGGCTGGGCCTCATACACGGCGGAGTTGTTCGCCACCGCGCGATGAGGATCAGTCATATAGAACTGGCCCTTCTTAGCATCACGCATGTCACTGTCATCGAGATCGGAGAGCGATATCATTGCGGTGCGGCGCACGCCGCCGGCGACCACGCATTCGCCGATCTTGCAGATGACATCGTGCACGTCGATGGCGCGCAAACGGCGGCCCTGGCGACCGAGAATGCGTTCCCGCGCAAAGGCGAGCAAAGAACGCAACGGTTCCGGACCGGACGCTTTGCCGCCCATGGTCTTGAGGCGCGCACCAGCCGGACGAATCTGGGAGAAATCGAAATCGATATCCTTGCCCGCATACCATGTCTCGACCCCGAGCGTAAGCGCATCACACCAGCCCTCCTTCGAGTCAGCGATGGTATGGGTCGGCAGTTTTTTCCCCGCCTGCTTCATGATCTGCGGGAACTGTTCGACGTTCTGACTCTCCACCGCGAAGCCGACACCACACCCCTGCATCGAGAGATACATGATTTCGGCGAAGTCGGTGAGCTTGGTCGGCGCAGTGAAAGTGCAGTTATACGCACAGGTATTGCAGCGGCGCGCAGGCTCCCCGGCGAACTGCATGAGACGCATACTCGGCATAACCTCTTGCTTGAGGATGCCGGTGCGCACTTCAGCATACTCTTTCTCGGTGAGTTTCTTTCCGAGGTTCTCACGCATGAAATCGACATAGCGATCGACGGTCTCGATCCACGTCTCGCGGCGGCCCTCCTCAGGAATCCACTTCGCATAGGTACGCAGGTAGACGAATTCACCGAGCGTATTTCCTTCGAAATACTTTTTACTCTCCTCCGCGAGCTTCCGCACGTGCTCAGGGACTTCAACATGCGCCGCGCGCAACTGCGCGCGTTTATCGCGATAGAGGATATACGACCTAGCTGCCTTTACATAGTCGTTCACGATGAGATATTTCTCGACCGAGTCCTGCATGCCCTCGACCGTCGGGAGGAAGCTCTTGTACTTCTTCGCGAAGCGCCCGAGCTCGCTCGCGACTTGATGCGCCACGAGTACGGCGTCCTCCTGGCTGCCCTCTTCCGCTGCCATCATCGCCTTCCACACCGCCGTGACAATCTTGTCGAAATCAAAAGGGACGAGCCGCCCATCGCGCTTCTCAATCTGAGGAATCATCTCCCGATAACGCTTCGTTTCTTTCGAGATTTCCGTCACCGTCACCTTCGGTACGCTCGTGACAGTCTTGGTTCGAACAGAAACTTTTGCGGCTTTGGGCATGGACGTGGCGTTTTAGTAACGATGGATAATAAATCTCACTTCTTACCGCTAAGAATACTCCTGCTTGTGCGAAACGCTATGTGGACAATGTTATTGCGAAACGCTCGGGAAATCTTTCAACAAAAGCGGGGTACCGGTGACGATGCCATGAGCGGCTGCGAAGCCGGAAGCCGTCTCAAGGACATACCGAGCCGGTACAGAAGGATAAAAGACATGAGGAAATGAGGAGGGCGATACGTCCTCAGCAATGGAAACGACACGTCCTTGAGCATCCAGCCAAAACATATCGAGCGGGACGAGCGTATCCTTCATCCAGAAACCGTATCGGTCGTCTTTCGGAAAGACAAAGAGCATGCCGTAATCACTCGGTATGCTCGCACGGCCACTGAGACCTCGCTCCCGAGCGGCGGTCGTCGTAGCATAGTCAATATTCAAGGACACACCGCCGAACTCTGCCATCGATGCCGGCTGAGACTCTGTCCTATAGCAGAAAATCAGGGTCGCCGCGAGCAACAGTACAGCAAGCACTCCGTATCGATATCGTGACATATGCGAACTATAGCAAACAGAAACCCGCCGGCCTTCCGGCCGGCGGGTTTCGTGATACTACTTCTCTCCTGTTTACTTGACGGAGATGTCCCGGAAAACCTCAGCAGTGATTGCCGAACTCGCGACCGTGCCGTATACGCGGACCGTGTCGCCGTTGTTCACCTTGGTGAAATCAAGCGTCGTCCAATTCTTCGCAAGCATCTTCACCCCCGAGGCAAACGAGACGGTGTAGGCTGTTCCGCTTGCATTCGTAAGCGTGAACGTCTGAGCCGTCGCATCCAGGTTAGAAAGCACGCCCTGGATGGTTTTCGGCCCTGCCGCTTCCGTCTGACGGACCGCCTGCACGTTTGCCTTCACCTCCTGATTCAGTGCCTGACGGGCTGTCCAGTCGCGGATAAGAGATGCGGTGACCGTCCAGCTTGCGCCCTGGTCGATCGTGCCCTGCACGCCGACGAAATCACCCGCCTGGAATCCGGAAACCGTCGAGCCCTGCGGGAGTACTTCGGCCGCGGAGGGGACATTCACCGTCCAATCGCCGCCCCAGCTCTTCACGGTCACCGACCCCGCCGAAACCGCGCTAATCGTTCCACGAAGAAGCACTCTCCCAGCGGCACCAACCGTGAGCACCTGCGGTTGCGAAGCGGCCGGTGTCGTCACAACCGCCGATGTTGTCTGTGCGAATGCTACTCCTGCGAAAGCGAGCGTCCCGAGGATACCGAGCGCTGCTGTCATTCTTTTTGTCATAGTAATCATGTGATTTATGTATCTTTATAATGCGAGCCGCACGCCACGTGCGTCTGTACATACTAATACACCCGCCGAAGCATTTTCTTACAGAACACATACCCCGGCCGGCAACAAATGCTACGATGGTCCTATGCGCCGCGCCCTGCTTATCGGTGTTCTCCTGCTTCTCCCCGGCAGCACGCACGCTGCGGTAAGGGTTGCTAATCCCCTGGAAATCTCCGGGTGGATTCCTTACTGGCGGGAAGCCACCGGCACGATCGACGTCATCCCTCACCTGCAGGATTTCACCGCCGTCATGCCCTTCGGCTACGTCGTCCAGAATGACGGTTCTCTCTACGACGCCTTCGACTTCGATGCGACCTCATCCACCTCGACCGCCAATCTGCTCCGCATCACGGCAAAAGCCGGAAAAGTGAAGATGATCCCAACCGTCATGTGGAGTAACGGCACGGCCATCGACACCATTCTCATGTCTGGCCCGCGGCGCCGCGCGCTCGAAGCACGTATCGCCGACCTGGCGAAAGTGCAGGGCTTCAGCGGCATCAATATCGATTTTGAAAACAAATCCGCATCAAGCCGGCCGTACTTCTCACTTTTCCTGAAAGGGCTCTATGCGCGCATGGGGCAGAAGTGGGTCTACTGCAGCATCGAACCGCGTACGCCGCCCGCCTCGGCGTTCGACATCATCCCGAAGAAGCTCGATTACGCAAACGACTATACGGCCATCAACCGGTACTGCGACCGGGTGCAGATTATGGCGTACGACCAGGGCGCGGTCGATCTGCGGCTCAACGCGGCGGCGGATGGCCAGCCGTACATCCCCGTCGCCGACACCGCATGGGTGAAGAAAGTGATGAACTACGCCGCACAGACTATTTCCCGGAAGAAGCTCGTCATCGGTGTCGCCACCTACGGGTATGAGTACGACTTCACGAAACTCTCGCAGTCCGGCTACCGCTACGACCTCAATTGGGCGCTCGACCCGAGCTACGCGACGACGCTTGCGAGCGAGCTCGGCATCACGCCGCAGCGCAACTCGGCCGGCGAGATGAGTTTCGTCTACACACCGACGACCACGCCGCAGGTCGCCGGCGCCGCCGCACCGATGAACCATCCGCTCCACATCGTGTGGTGGAGTGACGCACAAGCTATCGCCGACAAAATAGCGCTCGCCCGCTCTCTCGGCGTGCGCGGCGTCGCCATCTTCAAACTCGACGGCGGCGAAGACCCCGCGCTCTGGAGCGTCCTGCCGCGCGGCGCGAAGAATTGATGCTATTGTAATTACCTATGCTGACGTTGTATGTAAAGACCGGCTGCCCCTTCTGTCATAAAGTGCTCGATGCGGGCGAAGAACTCGGCATTACCTTCGATGAGAAGAATATCACCGACGACACGATCGCGGCGGAGCTCGTGGCGCGCGGTGGCAAGCGCCAAGTACCCTACCTCGTCGACACTGATCGCACGGTCGAGATGTACGAGTCGGACGACATCGTCGCGTACCTACAGGCGCACTACTCGTAACCGCCACTTGGAGGCGAGGCCTCCAAGTCATCAAGCCCAAATCCACACGCCCTGCCCCCTGGCAGGGCTCGCATCCGCAAAGACGCAGTTGACTCAAGCCTAGGAAATCAAGACATCAGACGCTAGAAGATATCCGCTCTTGAAATGGCTTTTGAGTGCGAAGAGAAAACGAACCCCGTCTTTTTCAAAAAGAGAATCCCCGGTGCCCGGATCCTCGATTCCTCCGTGAAGATGTCGGAGCATATCGGTATCCCCTTCGCAGATGACTTTGTCGTTCTTTAGAGAGCACAGCGCGATGATTGACTGCGTTCCATCGCCATTGAGCCGGTAGATTTCGACTTTCTTCATGATTTTATGCATTGAATCTTATACGCCACCCCATCCGGGTCGGCATAGACTTCTTCGCAAGATTTGTCGCAACGCCTCTTGCGCGGAAAACAAGCGCATCAATTTCTTCAGCAGAGAGAAGACCGTCCATTTGCGCGCGAAATTCCTGTTCCACTTCCGGTCGTGACGAAAATTCACTGAGACGAGCCAATACATCCGCAGGGACTTCTTTATCGGGACTGCCGGATAAGGCATTTGCCGCCCTCCAGCGAAGACTATCTTCATCACCGCGTTTGTTGAAAGCGAAACCATTGTCGATGGCGTACACATTCCCCTCTTTCAGAAGAAAGTTACCCCCGTGACGATCGATATTCCAAATGAGATGATCGAAAACGGAGAGTTTGGCCAGTGCCTCTTCATATTTCTTATCCCGTCGCTTACCGATGACATTCACATTCTCGAAAATGGAAGACCGATCACGAGTAGTAAGCTTGAATCCCGGTTCCGTATCGGGAATAAATTCCTGGACACTGCCGACTTCTCCGTTTAGCTCGCGAAGAATGGTGGGGGGGACGAGCTTAAAGCCGAAGAATTCGCTTACTAGATACGCCGCCCGCTCCCTTTTGTAATATGTCCCGGGTTTGACATGAGCATTAAAATGCTCTCCTGCAAAAACCTCTCCGCTCACCGGCTTGAAGACCACTGAACCATCGTCTTTCAATGCGATGAACTCGGTCTTATTTATTCCGCCTCCCAAGGCAGACGTTTGCCGCGCTTCATGCGTCCCCATGACTCTCTCATGCGGGGACGCAAACGCTTGTCTTGCGACAAGACTCTGTCTCTCGGATAGTTCAAGATTCTCTAGAGCATGCGCCAAATCTCTCTCCTTGCCTTCAATCACCGCATTTCTCCTTTCTGCTTCAGACTCCTCTTCGAAAGAATTTGCGACAACGACATTGGTTAATTTCTCTAGTGTAAGTACTGACAACTGCTCCTCTATTTCCGATTTCCTCTGTGCAATGCTCATTTCCATGCTCGAATCACCCTCTTCTCCCCCAAGCATGCCGAGGCGTTCTTTTACGGCAACCAAATCTGCAGCATCGGCAGACTCGCTCTTAGCTCGGGCCATCTCAAGATCGGCTTCTCGCGCTTCAGCAACAGGCGACACGGGCGCCTCAGCCTGAATATCCACCGGCATTTCCTGCTGTTCATCAATGATGTCCCGTCTGGCATCCTGCACATTCATTTTTTCTCGATGCATGGTAAGCCATGCCATTCTAGCACCCTGAAGAAACTCCGTCTCCGGCCGCGCCTCAGACACGCATCCGTCGTCGAGAAGCTGGTTATTTTTAATGCCGAGCGGAAAAGATGTGTGCTGTGCCTAAGCGCCGATAGACGTTTTGAAAAACGGAATCCTCTTGACAGCCTCTATCAGGAAGAGACCGGCGGCGGCGGCGATTATAAGGCCCTCGGGTCATCCCGATAAAAAGTATCCCTGGCGGAGGCGGGGGGATTCGAACTCCCGAGACCCTTTCGAGCCTGCCGCCTTTCCAAGGCGGTGCACTAGACCACTATGCGACGCCTCCGTGTGCGTTCTTTATACCAGAAAAATCTCTTTCCATCACCCCCGAAACAAAAACCCCGCACTTGGATATGGCGCGGGGTCAATTCAGACGGAGATGATTTGATTAGAGACAGCCTGCATGCTTCATTTTAACCAGCTCCTTGCGAGCATGGCCGAAATGGTGCTGGTTGCGCTTGGCACACTTTGCCTTAGCGTTCCTGTCCATGCGATTTTCCTTCTCCCGTTCTTCCTCCCAGGAGGACGCTTTTCCTTTGACCGTTCGGCCGCAAGATTTTCCGCGTGGCGTAGCCTTTTTCTTTGGCACTGGAATCAGCTTTTTAAGTTTCGGCATCCGTGGCACATCGTGGGCGACCAGACACCCGGTCTTGCCGGGTATAGCGGTATAGCACATGACTGTCTCCTTCCGTTGCATTTCAATGACTCACCCTACGGCAAGCCTCCCTAAATCTGGCAGAAATATACTACACAATAGTGCTATCTGTCAATATCCATCACGAGGGAAGTCCGACTTCCCTCGTTACTAAGCCGGTGAGCCGAGGAGAGCCTTGATACGATCAGGGATGGGCGGGTGCGTCGAGAACAGGCGCTCAATCCAGCCGCTGCTGCCACCAGACTTCGCGCCGAAAGGATCGCCGATGAAGAGGTGCGCGGTCGCGAGATTCGCGTCCCGCATCGGGGCTGTATAGCCGCCGATCTTCCCGAGCGCCGAAGCGAGGCCCTCTGGGTAGCGCGTGAGAAGGGCGCCCGAGGCATCAGCGAGATATTCACGGCGGCGCGATATGGAAAGCTCGATGAGCTTCGCGGCCACGGGCGCGAGCACGATGCCGGCTACCGCGAGGATCATCATGAGTGCATTGCCGCCTTCCCGATCATTGCTCCGACCGCCGCCCCAGAAGGACATGCGCAGGAATATATTCGCGACGATAGCGGCAAAGCCAGCGAGTACGACCGCAATCGTCATGAGCAGTATGTCGCGATTCTTCACGTGCGAGAGCTCGTGCGCGATGACGCCCTCGAGCTCGGAGCGCGTCATCATGGTGAGGAGACCGGTCGTCGCGCACACCACGGCATGCGTCTCGTCGCGACCGGTGGCGAAGGCATTTGGCGCCGGGTCATCGATCACATAGAGCTTCGGTTGCGGCAGCCCGGCGGTGATAGCGAGATTCTCGGTAACCGTGTAAAAATCGAAGAATTCTTCGCGCGAGGCCGGACGCGCATGATTCAACGAGAGCACGAGCTTGTCGCTCGCCCAGTACGCGTAGAAGTTAGTCGCGACCGCGATGACGACCGCTATATAGAGGATGCCCGGATTGCCGTAGTACCAGGAGATGGCATAGCCGACCGCGATAACCACGACGAGGAAGCCGAGCACCAAGGCCCACGTGCGGCGGATATTCGAGCTACGCTGCTCGTAGAGATTCATTTAGAACTGCACCTTCACCGGTTCGGCCGCTGCAGCCTCGGTGAGCTCGAAGAGGTCCATCGGTGCGAAGTGGAATGACGTGGCAATGAGATTACCCGGGAATCGCTGCTCGGCGGTGTTGAGCGCCATAACGGTCGTGTTGTAGAAACGGCGGGCAGCTTGGATCTTGTCCTCGGTGTCGCCGAGCTCCTGCTGGAGCTGCAGGAAATTCTGGTTAGCCTTCAAGTCCGGGTACGCTTCCGAGACGGCGAAGAGTGTCTTCAATGCGCCCGAGAGCTGATTCTCCGCGGCGGCCTGTGCGGCCGGTGTCGCGCTACCCGCACCCATAGCGGCGGCGCGTGCTGTGGTGACGTTCTCGAACACACTCGACTCATGCGCAGCATAGCCCTTCACACTCTCGACGAGGTTCGGGATGAGGTCGTAGCGACGCTTGAGCTGAACGTTGATATCGGCCCAGGCCTCCTTGGCGCGGTTCGTGAGCGTAATGAGTCCGTTATAAGCCATAATCACCCAAAGCACGACGACGGCTAAGACGATAAGCACGATGGTGGTGGTAGTCATGCTCTCAGTATACCAAAAAGCGACACAAGCGGTTAATGGACTGCCCTGGCTATCGCAGCGACGACGCGCTTATCGAGCATATCGGGAATGATCTTCTCCGCGATCGGTTTTGCAATGAGCGCCGCGAGCGCGCGAGCAGCGCGGAGTTTGGTCGCCTCCGTGATCTGCTTCACGCCCTTGTCGAGCGCGCCGCGGAAGATACCCGGGAAAACGAGAGAATTGTTAATCTGATTTGGGAAATCGCTCCTGCCCGTCGCAATGACCTCGGCGCCCGCCTGCCATGCCGCCTCCGGCAAGATCTCCGGCTCAGGGTTCGCAAGAGCGAAGACGATGCTGCGCGGCGCCATCGTGGCGACGTGTTCGGCTTGTAAGAGACCCTTGCCCGAGACGCCGATGAAGACATCCGCATCCTGCATGACGGCAGCGAGACCACCTTCCGCCTTGCGCGGATTCGTGAGCGCGGCAAGCTCTTTCTTGTGAGCATTCAAATCGGGGCGTCCGGCGTAGATGGCACCGGTGCGATCGAGGAGAATGATGTCCTTCACCCCTGCAGCAGCGAGGAGTTTCGCGACCGCCGTACCCGCGGCACCCGCGCCACTTATGACGACACGCATCTTTTTAAGGTCTTTCTTCACGACCTTCGCGGCATTGATGAGGCCAGCAAGCACGACAATGGCCGTGCCGTGCTGGTCGTCATGCATCACCGGTATGTCGAGCTCCTCGATGAGACGCTTCTCGATCTCGAAACATTGCGGCGCAGCGATATCCTCGAGGTTGATGCCGCCGAAGTTCGGCGCTATTGCTTTGACGACGCGCACGATCTCGTCGGGGTCATGGGTATCGAGAACCAGCGGCCACGCATCCACGTCCGCCTTCACTTTAAAGATAAGTGCCTTCCCTTCCATCACCGGGAGCGCGCCATAGGGGCCGATATTGCCGAGACCGAGCACAGACGAGCCATCCGAGACGATGGCGACGCTGTTCTTCTTGATCGACATCTTGCGCGCGTCCTCCGG
>JAJXUR010000010.1 GCA_021782715.1 bacterium | reverse complement strand
CCACCTCTCCGGTGCGCCGATGGAAAGCCAGCCGGCCCTCGACTTCCCAGCCGATCCCGCCATCGATCCCGACGATCTCAGCCGGATGGTCGGAGGCGCCCTCCTCGTTCCAGGCCCGCCGCAGCGGGCTTCGAACGCTGGACACATCCGCCTTCCCAAAGGAGCTAATTGGTACGACAATGAAGCCGGGTTCTTGCGACGCGGAGGACGCGATTTCGAATTCGACTACCCGTTCGGTCGCAAGGAGCTCTGGGGTCTCGCCTACCGCACCGACTTCGACCTCTCGGCGCATGAGAAGGGTTCTGGCGCATCGCTTGCCTACCTTGACGAAGAGACGAAGGAAAAGTTCATCCCGCACGTTATAGAGCCGTCGCTCGGCGTCGACCGCACTGTGCTCGCTATCCTCGCGAGTGCCTATCGCGAAGACGACATGGGCGGGGAGGTGCGCACCTATCTCGCGCTCTCGCCGAAGATTGCTCCGGTGAAGGCGATGGTCTCGTCCTTGCTCAAGAACAAGCCGGAGCTCGTCCTGAAAGCGCGCGAAGTGCGTAAAGAGCTCCAGAAGGTGCATCCGTCCATCGCTTGGGACGACAACGGCAACATCGGCAAGCGCTATCGCCGCCAGGACGAGATCGGTACGCCGTTCTGCATAACGATCGATTTCGATACGCTCGGCGAACATCCGGAACTTCTAGACACCGTGACACTCCGCCACCGCGATACCGGCGAGCAAGAGCGGCTCACTATCACCGAAGCTGCCGCGCGCATCCGCGCCACGCTTGCGTAGTCCCGAACCCGCCATCTTTCGGCGTACCAGTTTCGTGTTAGGATGCCGATATGGATAAGGAAATCCGCGTCGCCATCACATCCGGTACCATCACGGCTGCGGTCTTCATCGCCCTCGGCGCCTATGTCTTCTGGCTCTTACGCGACCTCGCCCTCCTTGTCGTCACGGCCGTCGTCATCGCTTCGGCTATCGAGCCGGAGATTGCGTTTTTCATCCGGCATCGCGTGCCACGTTTCTTCGCCGCGATCCTGGTTTATGTGCTTGTCTTCGGTTCGCTCTCCCTCCTTCTTTTCTTCCTGTTCCCGCCGATTATCGCGGATGCTGCCGGCTTCCTTTCGGCAATACCACAGTATCTTAATACGCTTAATGCTTCAGGAACCTTCGCAGGCCTCGCGAACACTTCGAATCTCATCAGCAGCTCATACGACCTCCCGTCATTCGTGCAGACGCTCTTCTCGATCCAATCCATGTTTACCGCCGGGTCAGGCAGTATCGTGCAATTCATCACCTCATTCTTCGGCGGGGTCTTCTCGCTCGTGCTCGTCATCGTTCTCTCGTTCTACTTCGCTCTGCAAGATACGGGCGTCGATGATTTCCTCAGGCTCGTGATGCCGCGCGCGTACGAAGATTACTCGGTCGACCTCTGGAAGCGCGCGCAGAAGAAGATCGGGCTCTGGATGCAGGGTCAGATACTCCTCTCAGTCATCGTCGCTGTGCTTGTCTATCTCGGCCTCCTCATCATCGGCATCCCGTACGCGCTCCTGCTCGCCGTCTTCACGGCGCTCGCGGAGATCATCCCGATCTTCGGTTCGCTCATCGCCGGGACGATAGCCGTCATCATCGCGTACTCGACCGGCGGCATCGCGCTCGGCGTCATCGTCGCCGGCCTCTACATCGTGGTGAATCAGTTCGAATCGAACCTCATCTACCCGCTCATCGTGAAGAAGATTGTCGGCATCCCGCCGCTCCTCGTCATCATCGCTCTCATCGCCGGCTATACGCTCGCCGGCTTCCTCGGCGTCCTGCTCTCGGTGCCGTTCGCGGCGGTGCTCCTCGAACTCATCAATGACTTCGACAAGCGAAAACGGCGTGCACATGCGTAAAAACCTCATCTGCGTCGGGAATTCATGAATCGCTATATCACCACTACGCTTCCGTACGTGAACGCCGACCCGCACATCGGGCATGCACAAGAATTCGTGCAGGCCGATGCGCTCGCTCGCGCGTGGCGGCTCGCGGGAGATGATGTCTTTTTCTCCACCGGTACGGACGAGCACGGGCAGAAGATATACGAGGCGGCACAGAAGGCCGGGCAGGAGCCGCAAGCGTACGTCGACCATTACGCCGGCGAATTCAAGAGATTGAAAGAAGCGCTCGGCCTTTCGAATGATGCATTCATCCGTACGACTGATCCGAGGCATGTCGCGGCAGCACAGGAGATGTGGCGGCGCTGCGCGGCGAAGGGCGATATCTATAAGAAGACCTATGCCGGTCTCTACTGCGTTGGCTGTGAAGCATTCAAGACAGAAAAAGAGATTATTGATGGGAAGTGCCCGCTTCATCCGAATGCTGAGCTTAAAGAAATCTCCGAAGAGAATTATTTCTTCAAATTCTCGGATTACCAGGAGAAGCTGCT
Source organism: bacterium (assembly GCA_021782715.1). GTDB lineage: Bacteria > Patescibacteriota > Minisyncoccia > Phycocordibacterales > Phycocordibacteraceae > C7867-001. Next base: position 8,583 of record JAJXUR010000010.1, on the reverse strand, counting down.
CGGGTATCTCGAGCGTCCGGGAGTAATCATCCCGGAGTGGCGTCGCATCGAGGCAATCAATTTCGTGAAAGGCGGTCTTGAGGATTTCAGCATCTCACGCGAGGCCGCGCGTCTCTCATGGGGTATCCCGGTCCCGGGAGATGAGGAGCAGGTGATGTATGTATGGTTCGATGCCCTTACGAACTACATTTCTACGCTCGGTTGGCCGGCGGATGCGGAAGGTGATTTCAAGAGATTTTGGGAGGAGGGCACGACGCTTCAAGTGGCCGGGAAGGACCAAGTACGTTTCCAGTCGCTCATGTGGCAGGCGATGCTCCTGTCAGCTGACATCAAGAATACCGACACGGTCTTCTATCACGGCTTCATCACCTCGGGCGGACAGAAGATGAGCAAGTCGCTCGGGAATGTCATCAACCCGCTCGATCTTGTCGCGACATACGGCACCGATGCGGCGCGGTATATCCTTCTACGCCATCTGAGCCCCGTCGAGGACTCCGACCTCACGCTCGAAGCGATTCGCGAGCACTACACCGCGCACCTCACGAACGGCCTCGGCAACCTCGTCGCCCGCGTGATGAAGCTTGCGGAGGCGAATCTGGGGTCGGACGATATCACAACGATGGAAACGCAGCCTCTCTCCGCCGATTCGTTGGATGATTTTCAATTCAATAAAGCTATGGATCTTATTTGGGCTCACGCCACAAGGCTTGATGAATACATCACTAATGAGAAGCCTTTTGCCGTCATAAAAGATGATCCGGAAGAAGGGAAGAAGATGATCCTATCCTGCGTTACGCAGCTCCACGCTATCGCGAGTATGCTTGCGCCCTTCATGCCTTCGACCTCCGATACAATCCTCACCGCAATCCGCGAAAATAAAAAGCCTGAGAATCTCTTTCCGCGGATCTGACCATGGAGCTCCGCTACATCGACGCGCATGGTCACCTGCAGTTCGAGCAGTATGATAAAGACCGAGAAGAAATAATCGAGCAGATGCACGAGCAGGGCATCGCGGGCATCGTCGTCGGCTGCGACCTCGAGTCGTCCAAGAAGGCGGTCGAGCTTGCGGGGCAGCACGAGCACCTCTATGCGGCAGTCGGCGTGCACCCGACCGACACGAGCGAGCGTTTTGATACCGATGACCTGCTTGTGCTCGTGACGCACCAGAAAGTCGTCGCGATCGGGGAATGCGGCCTCGATTATTTCAGACCGACTCTCGTCGACGAGAGTGAGAAGTCGCGGCAAAAAGATGCCTTCAGCCGGCAGATCATCCTCGCCGCCGAGCGAGGATTGCCGCTCATCATCCATGCGCGGCCGACGAAGGGCACGCAGGACGCGTATCAGGACGTCATCGCTCTCCTCGAAGAGGCGAAGGCTATGTATCCGGACCTGCATGGGGATGTGCATTTCTTCGTCGGTGGCATCACCGAAGCCGAGGCGTTTATCGCACTTGGCTTCACCGTTTCCTTCACGGCAGTCATCACCTTCGCGCGCGACTACGATGAGGTCATCCGCGCGGTACCGCTCGCGGGCATCCTTGCGGAGACCGACTCGCCCTACGTGGCGCCGCTCACCCGCCGCGGGCAACGCAATGATCCGCTTGCGGTTGTTGATGTTGTCGCCAAGATAGCGGAAATACGCGATGAAGACCCGGAAACCGTTCGTACCACCCTCCTCGCCAACACCAAACGGGTCTTTTCTATCGCATAAGGTCTGCCTCAGTCGGCTTGTATTCGGGGTGGGGGCGTGCTAGGATGCGGGAATTATGGCTAAGAATCAAGACGAAGACGTGCTCGTGCATGAGACCGAGGATACGGGCGCGGAAGCGCGCGTGTATGAGCTCGGTTTCCATCTCGACCCGGAGCTCCCGACCGAGGAGGTGAAGAAGGCTTACCAGGCGGTCCGCGAGCGTATCGCAGGTGCCGGCACTATCGTCGCCGAGATCGAACCGGAGAAGATCCAGCTCGCCTACACTATCTCCCGCCAGGAAGTCGCCGGTCGTCGCGACTTCACCACCGCGTACTTCGCCTGGATTGTCTACGAGACGGACGCGCTCAAGCACGCCGAGGTGATTGCCGCCGCAAATGCGGACAAGCTCATCATCCGTTTCATCGATCTCGTCACCGATAAAGACACTGCCCGGCATGCGCTCGAAGTGCATGAGCTTATGGCGAAAGTCCCGGAAACGGAATCTTCGCCCGAAGAGGTCTTGAACACCGAGCTTGATGCCGCTCTCGAGAGCGCTGCGGTATAATACGACCATGTACCTCAACAAAGTCCTCCTGTACGGCAATCTCACCCGCGACCCGGAGCTGAAGGCGCTCCCGTCCGGCAGTCAGGTCGCGAACTTTGGTATGGCGACGAACCGTACCTTCAAGGACAAGAACGGTCAGAAGCAGGAGACGACCGAGTTCCACAACGTCGTCGCTTTCGGTCGTACGGCGGAGGTCATCGCGCAGTACTGCAAGAAGGGTCGTCCTCTCTACATCGAGGGTCGCCTCCAGACGCGCGCCTGGGATGACAAGGAGACCGGCAAGAAGAACTATCGCACCGAGATCATCGTCGATACCTTCCAGTTTGGTGCGGACGGTGGCAAGGGCGGTGCAGCCTCCGGTTCCGGATACTCTGCAGGCAGTTCCAGCGAGCAGCCGGCTCCGAGCGATGAGGGAGAGATCAAGTACCCCGACGAGGAGATCAATCCGGAAGACATTCCCTTTTAAATCTTCAAATATTTAAACATTTCACCATGGCATACCAATCCGAACGCGAAGAGATAGAGCTCAAGAAATTCATCGACTATAAAGATGTCGCGTACCTGAAGCAATTCACCAATCCGCACGCGAAGATCCTCGCGAAGAAGCGCACGGGCATCCCCTCCGGCAAGCAGCGCGAGATTGCAGCAGCCATCAAGCGCGCACGCTATATGGCACTCCTTCCTTATATTGCTGCGTAAGTAGCAGATGAGCGAAGAAAAAGCCCCGCAAAAGCGGGGCTTTTTCTTCGCAGTAATCTTTACGACTTCGTGACGCGCTCGGTGTACTCGCCACTGTCGGTATTGATGCGGACGATGTCGCCCGGGTTGATGAAGAGGGGGACATTCACCTTCGCGCCGGTCGCGAGCGTCGCAAGCTTCGTACCGCCGCTGACGGTATTGCCTTTGACGGCCGGCGGCGCCTCTTTCACCTCGAGATCGACTTTTACCGGGATCTTGATCGTCATCGGCTTTTCTTCATAGGTGAGCACTTCGACAACCGTGTTCGGTGCGAGCCACTGCACTTGGTCTCGGACTGCATCGGCGGGGAAGGAGAAGCGGTTCTTCGGGTTGCCCGCCTCGGCAAACCAGCTCTCTTTCGGATTGCTGAAGAGATAGGTAGCATCCATGCGCTCAGTCTCCGCTTCATTGATGGTCTCGCTCGAGTGGAAGGAAATCTCGAGTACCTGCCCCGTGACGAGATTCCGCAGCTTGGTCTGATTGACTGGCTTTCTCTTCTGCATGCGGAAGATATGCGCTGAGAGCACCTCGTACGGTGCACCGTTGTAATCGATGATGGTCTTCGGGAGGATTTCGTTATAAGACAAAACGGCCATAGCGGGTCTAGTGATTAGTGGTTAATTTAATTTTGTCTTCCTGCCTGCACTCGCTCGAATGAACTAATGCAGACATTCGTTCATTTCTCGCTCCTTTGGCAGTAGCTAGCTACTGCCATGGGTCTGAAACTAATTTTTGATAAAGCTCGTTATAAAAAGTGCCGCCAAGGGCGGATGAGCGTATGATACAAGGTATTATGAGTTTTTCAACCACCGAAGACTTGAACGCGCTTTCGGACGCGGAGGTGCTCGTCCGCTCCCGGAAGGAGCCAGAGCTCTTCGCGGTCCTGGTGCGCCGCCACGAGGCGGCGCTCCTGCGGCGCGCCCGGGCGATACTCAAGATCCCCGAGGACGCCGAAGAGGCCGTGCAGGACGCATTCACCAAGATGTACCTCTATGCCGACAAGTATCATGCGCAGGAGGGTGCAAGCTTTTCCTCGTGGATGTACACGATCCTCAATCGCGTCGCCTACACCAAGTATGCGGCCCGCCGCAAGGAGTGGGGGAAGGTCGCCGAGCTCGAACCGGAGCATTACGAGAGCCTGCCGGACGTTCGCGCCGAGTTCCTCGAGGATCTCTCGATACGAGACGAGGTCGTGAGCGCACTTGCCCGACTTCCCGAAACGGCGGCACGACTTCTGCGACTACAGTTCATCGAGGGGAAGACGCAAGAGGAGATAGCGGCGAAGGAGGACCTCTCAATTCCGGCAGTGAAGACGCGCGTGCACCGCGCTAAGAAGCTTTTCAAACAAGCATATGATGAACAACACTATGGATAATCACTCAGACATAGAGCGCATCGTGATGCGTCGGGTGCATCTCATCCGCATACTGAAGCTCGTCATCTCGACGATCGTGCTCGCCGTGCTCACTTTCATCGCCGCGCTCTGGGGCATCGGCAGGGAAGTGTGGGTCGCACGCGTCTTCGAGAATGCACCGAAAGATCCCAGACTCCTGTGGGACTTCTATCTCGCCGCATTCATGCACACCCGCCTCATCGTGGAGGCGCTCACGGTCCTCACGCTCGTTTCGCTCATTTTCCTCGCGCGCGAGGTCGCGCATTTTTTCGGCATTAAGGCCGCTCCGTCGCGTGCTTAGCCTTCCGCGAGTTTCTCTTTGATCTGCTTGAGGAGCTCTTTCGATACGTCCTTATTGTCGTGGAGGAAGGTTCGGCTCGCGTCATAGCCGCGGCCGAGCGCGACCTCGCCGAACTTATACGACGCGCCCGACTTCTGCACGAGGTCGTACTTCTCGCCGAGGGCGAGCAGCTCGCCTTCGCGGCTGATGCCTTCGTTGTAGAGAAGGTCGAATTCGGTCGTGCGGAAGGGGGCCGCGACCTTGTTCTTCACCACCTTCACGCGTACGCGGCCGCCTACCACTTCCTCGCCTTTCTTGATGGCGGCTATGCGGCGTATGTCGAGGCGTACCGAGGTGTAGAATTTGAGAGCTTTGCCACCCGGCGTCGTCTCCGGATTGCCGAACATGACACCGATCTGCATGCGGATCTGATTGATGAAGATGACGATGGTTTTGCTCCGCGCGACGATAGCCGTGAGCTTGCGCAGCGCTTGGCTCATGAGGCGCGCCTGCTTGCCGACATGCTGCTGGCCCATCTCGCCCTCGATTTCATCCTTCGGCGTGAGAGCCGCGACCGAATCTATGACGATGACGTCGACATTTCCGCTCCGCACCAGGCTCTCGACGATGTCGAGTGCCTGCTCGCCCGTGTCCGGCTGGCTGATGAGGAGCTCGGAGAGCTTCACGCCGATGCGACGCGCGTATTCCGGGTCGAGGGCATGTTCCGCGTCGACGAAAGCGGCGATGCCGCCCTGTTTCTGCGCTTCCGCGATCACATGGAGCGCGAGCGTCGTCTTGCCGGAGGATTCCGGGCCGAAGACTTCGATGATGCGCCCGCAAGGGAGACCGCCCACGCCGAGCGCCGCGTCGAGGCCGATGGAGCCGGTCGGTATGACGGGAATCTTCTTCGGCGCGCCGGTACCGAAGACGGCGATGGCTTCATCGCCGAATTTCGTACGGATGTCTTTCAACGCCTGGTCAATCGACTTCTGCTTCTCGCTCTTGTCCGTGGTCGATGCGGTAACGGTTTTGAGCACTTTCTCTTTTGCGGGTTTCTTGAATGCCATGGTAATGATGATTAATCTGGTACGAAAACGCTCCGGGTGACCGTGACACGCCTCCCGAATCGGTCAGTCGCGACGAAGGTGAGCAGCGATGCTCCGTGCGGGAAGGTCAGGGTGGGGGAGAAACTCCCGTTCTCGTCGTGGAGGACACTCGCGCCGTCGAGGGAGAGCATTGCGATGCGAGAAGCGGTCCCTGCTACGGTCACGATGCCGCCAGGGAAGGATTCTCCGTCGCGAGGCGTCGTGACCGAGAGGATGGGGCCGGCGAGGAGCGGCCAGGCCTCGATGAGGCCGTAGCTTGCGATACTGATGAGGACAAGGATGATGAGCAGGCGAGTCATGATATCAGAAATCGTTTTCCGCCCCATCGTTTTCCGTCAGGTTGCCCGCAGAAGCGACGGCGGAGAGTATCTCGCGCGGCTTGCTGCCGTCAGCCGTGCCGATGACGCCCTTCGCCTCAAGTACGTCCATGAGTCGCGCGGCACGCGAGTAGCCTATTTTCAGCTTGCGCTGGAGGTAGGAGGTGGAGGCGCGCCCGGCTTCTTCCACCGCCGCCTTCGCGTCCGCATAGAGGTCGTCATCGATATCTTCGTCGTCAAAGCCTCCGTTCACGAGACCGATGACATCATTCGGTTCCATGCTCTGGACGCCGGTCGTACCCGGACCGCCGAAGTCGATCGAGGAGAGGTCGCCGGCGTTATGGCTCTTTATATAGCTCACGACCTTTTTCACCTCGCCCTCGCTGATGTAGGCGGTCTGGATGCGCACCGGCTTCTGCATATCGCTTGAGAGGTAGAGCATGTCGCCGGCGCCGAGCAAGGTCTCCGCGCCCGAGCCGTCGAGGATGGTGCGCGAATCAATCTGGCTCGCGACCTGGAGTGCCATGCGGGTCGGCACGTTCGCCTTGATGAGGCCGGTGATGACATTCACCGACGGCCGTTGCGTGGAGAGGATCAAATGGATACCGACGGCACGGCTCATTTGTGCGAGGCGGACGATAGATGCCTCGAGTTCGCGCGGGTAGCTCTGCATGATGTCGGCGAGTTCGTCGATGACGATGACGATATAGGGGAGCGCCTCAGGCACATCATCGCCACCCTTCTTCTTCGCCGGCTCATAGATGGATGAGTGGTACGAATCGATATCGCGCACCTGGTTCGCTTCGAGGATGTTGTAGCGGCGTTCCATTTCTTTTGCAGCCCACTTCAAGGAGAAGATAGCCTTCTTCGGGTCGGTGATGACCGGCGTGAGGAGGTGGGGGATGCCGTTATAGAGCGTGAGCTCGACGCGCTTCGGATCAATCAGGATAAGGCGCAGTTGATTGGGTCCGTTCCGGTAGAGGAGCGACGTGATGAGCGCATGGATGGCGACCGACTTGCCAGAACCGGTCGCGCCGGCGACGAGCCCGTGCGGCATCTTCGCGACGTTTGCGTAGTGCGGCGTGCCGGTGATGTCGCGACCGACGGCGGCGAGCAAGGGCTTCGTGCTCTCGATCCATTCGGGTGAGGAGAGCAGTCCGCCAAGGCCGACCATCGCTTTGACCGTATTCGGCACCTCGATGCCGACGAGCGACTTGCCGGGGATCGGTGCCTCGATGCGCACCGGGTGGGCGGCGAGCGCGAGCTCGAGGTTGTTCGCAAGCGAGACTATCTTGCTGAGTCGCACACCCTCAGCCGGCTTCACCGCGTAGCGAGTGACGGTCGGGCCGACCGAGACCTCGTCCATCTCGAGGTGGATGCCGAAGTTCTGGAAGGTGCGCTTGATGATGTTCGCATTTGCCTTTATGTCGCCCGTGCCGGGCTTTCCTTTGTCGGCGCCGAGGATGGAGAGCGGGGGAGGGTCGTACTCAGCATCGAAATTCGCGATACCCGACCCGGCGACGCGCGCCGCATCGTTGAACATGGTCACGATCGGTTCGCGCTCGGCGCGTGGCGCCGGCCGCCCCGCATCTTCTTCATCGGTTTCATCGTCGTATTCCGGCTCGGGTACGCCGACGACATCGTCGAACTCTTCATCTTCGTACGATTCGCGACTCTCTCGTATCGCGCGGGATTCGCGCACCCGTGCCCATAGCTCCGATACGTTCTCGCTCATGAGCGTCACAAGCGCTTCGATGTCGCTCACGATAGCGATGCCGATAGCGATGACCGCGACTAAGAGGACGAACGCTCCCCAGAAGCCGAAAAATCCTGAGAGCAATCCGCCGAACCAGGTTCCGGCCTCGCCGCCGAATTGTGCCCCCGGGAAGAGTCCTGCGAAGGCGAGCACCGATGCACTGATGAGGATGCCGCCAGAGGCGGTCAGCGGTTCGATTGTCGGCCGCCCGAAGCCGGCGTAGAGGCCGACACTGATGAGTGCGATTGGCAGGAGGAATGCACCGATGCCGATGACGGCATAGCTCATAGCGAAGGCGGCTGAGCCGAATGGTCCGGCTGCGCCGAACATGGCGAGTAGGAAGAGGACGCCGATGGCGACGAGGACTATTGTCGACGCGTAACGGATAATCGCGTCGTACTCCTTCACTTCTTTTCTCTTCGTGCGTGACGGTCGCGGGGTGCTGCTCTTACGGCTCATATATAAGTGTATTGTACCATCACTCATTACGTCACCAAGAGAAAGTAATGGGGCATACCAAGGCCGGTTCTCCAGTGAATCAGATAGGGTGCGCTTCGAGCCGCGAGGCCGAGTCGTCCCCCCACATTTCTGGTAGGCGCGATTCTCGGTGCGTATAGGCGTGAGTTGCGGAGCACCGATGCGGGCGTATACTGTCCTATACGATATGAGACACGGGCAATCAGACAGCGGACACAGCATAAAAGCACAAGACCTTGCACCGCAGAGGAAGCGCCCAATC